>JACMJP010000494.1 GCA_014380545.1 Chitinophagales bacterium
ACTTGAAACATTTGCCTGTGATGAAAATAATATATGGCTGGGTGGATATGTTTATGATCTCATAACATTAGATACTTTTGAATTGGATGGTGAAGCAGGAGATTTTTATCAGCCTTTTCTGGCAAGATATGGAAGTATTGAAATTATTGCAGATACATGCAATGCGACATTTACTTACTCATATATTGATTTAATATACTCCTTTACTTTTACCTCAACGGATGATGTTGCAACATATGAATGGGATTTTGGTGATGGGAATTTTTCAGGTGTAATTAATCCGGTCCATACATATGAAGCAAATGGTGAATACATTGTGTGTCTCACTATAACCACTACTGATGGTTGTGTAGATTCAACCTGCACTACAATAGTTGTAACTGGTGCTTCCTCCATTGAAAATGATCCGCATTCAAAAGTATTTATATATCCCAACCCCTTTACAAATACATTCTTGATTGAAAAGGCAGAAAATATTTCTGTTCTGGCAATTAGAAACATGCACGGAGAAAATATGATTTACACTCTTTCATTTTCAGGCAACAACCTGTACACAATACAAATACCGGATATATTGCCGGGAATTTATATAGTTGAAACAACAGATGGAAAGCAAACAGGTTGTAAGAAAATACTTGCCCTGGGAAATGAATAAATAATTTTAGAAAGAATATATTGAAAGAATTAATCCTGACACTGGAGAATGCAAATTATGTGCTGCAGGATTATAATTTCCTGGAAGATATGCCCCGCATTTTTCCGGAAACAAAAGATTATTTTATTGTAAATCTATATCTTGAAAAACTAAAGGAAAAAGACAGATATATAGTAAAAGTTGGTTTAAAGTATACTGACGGAAGAATAGATGAATTGCCATTCACTGAATTTGCAGAACGCATGCAATTTGTTTTTTATGCCGAAGATTATGTAACGGGTGAACCCTCTTCACCGGAAAATAATTAAAATGATACTTGTTACAACCGCATACATACTAAAATTTATTTCTTAAAAATTTACTCCTTTCATTTTATGTTCTCTATTATAAATTACTTTCCCACACTAACTTGCATCAGCAAACAGATGCATGGGAACAAAAAAGGAATTGCAACAGGAAGTTGTAAATTACTATCAGGATACAGGGTTAGATTATCGTGAGTGGAGCCCCTCTTTTAATATGCATTTCGGTTATTATAAATTTTTGATGAATCCTTTTCATCGTGAGCCCATGCTTGAAGAAATGAATCATCTCGTTTTTAAACATCTTCATATTAGTGAAAAAGAAAATGTCATCTTAGATCTTGGTTGTGGTCTTGCAGCACCATGCAGAACATTTGCAAAAAAATATCCCGATAAAAAAATAACCGGAATTACAATTGTACCATGGCAAATAGAACAGGCAAATCTTTTAAATATAGCAGCGGATTTACAAAATAATATTCAACTCATTTTGGGCGATTACACTGATTTGCCTTTTGAAGATAATTCGGCTGACAGGGTATATGCATTAGAGAGTTGCTGCCATAGTGAGGGGCGGGATAAGGCTGCATTTATAAAAGAAATGATGCGGGTATTAAAGCCGGGACAGCGCTTTGTAATTGTTGATGGATTTATTAAAAAGGAACCTCAGGAATTTGGTCCGCTTGTACGGTATTGTTATAATCAAATAATTAAAGGATGGGCACTGCCTTCCTTTCCACATTTGTATTTATTTAAAAAGAAATTGCTTGAAGAAGGCGCCGAAGAAATACAAATAAAGGATCTCTCCTATCGTGTTGCGCCGTCTGTATTACATGCACCGTTTGTTGTATTATATTTCTTCCTTAAAAAATTATTGCAGGGCGAAAAATTAAATTCTGTTCGTCTTGGACATTTAAAAGCATGCTGGCTGGGTCTTATTTTAGGTATGCACAGAAGAAAATTCTCTTATTGTCTGGTTACAGGCATAAAAAAGAAATAGAATATTATATGTATTATCAACTGTAACTCTGAAGGATTCTGAATTTTAAAGCATGCAGTTTTTTATCTTCCTTGTTTTCTTTTGTAAGTGCATCCAATATTTTTTCGACATGTGTTTTTGTAAGATATGCGTATGTAAGTTTTCCTCTTAATTTTTTAGCAGGAAAATGTATTCCATCTGTCAATAACGAAATATCCAGGTAATTTTCTACCCGGTGAATATTTTTAATTGCCGCTCTTATATTCGTATTTAAATATGGATATTCACTGAAAGGGGAAATACGTCTGCCGGGTGATAGTTGAGGAAATGCGTAGAAGCCGGTAATATATTCTTTTCCGTCTTCTGGGTTTTTCGACTGGATGAATACAACACAAATATCTTTTATATCTGCAGGCTTATGCGTAACGCCTGCAAACTGCGGCAGGTATCCCTGGTATGAAGCTTCTCTATCCTCAGCATTTCCATCATGTGCGTAATTAAGAGAGCCGTATATAGGTTCATTCTCTTTAATATACTCGCTCCTCTTAATATCTTCCTCTGTTGGTTTGTCTTCCCACTTATTTGTATTCCAGTCGATCTTCGTCAAAATTCCATAATATCTTTCCATATTGATTATTTAAAGGACTAAATCCTGATGCAATACATGAATAAATTTATTGAACATATGCATTCCTGATAGTATATTCATTTTTAGTATAACTAAAACGCAATGTAATTTATATATATGCGTATTACCAAAAGCAGAAATATAAATAAAGTGCGAAAGGTACAAATAATAATTTAAATCATGCAGGAGTAACCGTGTACAATTATTTAAATTCAAGTAAGGCATGTGCAATATCATCCAGTATGAGCTCTTCCTGCTCAGTAGGTGATTTGCTTTGCAATTGTATGGTTGTACCACTATCCCAGTGATGATGCAGAATAAAGGGAACACCATGATAAGAATAATTCCATGTCAGGGTATTAAAATTATCGTTCTTTTTATGATATGTAATAGATAGAATGCTTTCCAATTTTTGAGCAAGCTGGTAAAAACCCTGTGTGGATCGGCCATTACCAAAATCTATTTCTTTGTGTCCTCCGGTGTTTTTAATAATAGTAAATTCCATTGTATATAACATTTAAAAGGCAGTTGCCTTCAATATGGGCACAAGTTACGATTTTTTTTTGATGCTCTCCATTGCATGAAAAAATTAATACATGAATGGGAACAGAAGATAAAAAATTAACAGGCAATTTTGAAGTTGCCTGTTAAACAAAACTGTAATTATTACCGGCGTTATTTATTGCCGAAGTATTTATTTAGTATCTGCCAAAAGTTTTGCGTTCTGTTTGCGGTTTCGCAACGGACACTTCAATTTTTTTACCCTGCACAACGCTTTCATGTAAAGAATCAATAGCTTTTTGACCGCCCTCAGGCATTTCCACGAAACCAAAACCCCTTGACTGCTGTGTAAATTTGTCCATAATAATTTTTGCTGATGTAACCTCGCCATGTTGTTCAAATAACAAACGGAGATCATCATTGGTGAGCTTATAGCTCAATCCTGAAACATAGATGTTCATTTTTAAAATTTAAAAGTTAGTAAATAATATAATTGAGTTTCAGATTTATCTGTAGAAGAAAATTCGAAAAGAATAACTGGTACGGGAAGAACAAGTAACTCAAGAATCAATCAAAGATACATATAATAATGCACATATGTGTTTTAGGTAATAATTTCAGATGCGCTCAGATTTAATTTAAACTAGCTGAGTAAAAGAAATGATCCTCTTTTTTTTAAGATCATTTTTTGAAGGCAGTTAAAAATCCTCATTTAAAAAAGGGGACATCAAAAAATTAACAGAAAGATTGTGGTTTTAACAGATATGTGTATTTTTATAAAAAACTACGATATGAAAATAAAATTTTACACTCGATCATTATTAATAATGATCATCCTGGCGAATGGCGCAATTGCCTTCGCCCAGTTAGATCCTCCATGCGAAATTGCAGGCGCAACACTCTGCGATAATTTTGATGCCTATACTGTCGGCGACGATCTTGGTCCGGGTGCTTCATGGTGGACAACATGGAGCGGAACCGAAGGCGGTGCTGAAGATGGTCTTATTACTGACGAACAGGCTTACTCCGGTACCAATTCAATGCTTGTGGAAGAAGGCGCAAGTAATGATATTCTTCTGCTTTTAGGAGACCAGGAAACAGGGAAATGGCTTCTTGAATGGCAGGTATATATACCTGACGGAAAAACCGGATATTATAATATTCAAAACTCAGAAATTACCGGTGTATACAATCTTGATGTGTATTATGGTTATAGCGCCGCAGGTGTTCCAAGTTTCTCCGGAGAGGCTGTTATTATTCCACCTTTCCCTGAAGATCCTGTAAATTTTACATACCCCGTAGGTGAATGGTTTAAAGTAAAACATATAATTGATCTTGATGCTGATCTTTTTGATGTATATTTTGATGGTATGCTTGTTTATAGTGGCCCCTATACAGGAAACATTGGTGCAATAGATTTTTATTCGATTGATGCCGATAACAGATATTATATCGATGATGTATTGTTCATGGAAGTAATTGCTTCAGAATGTGTTTTAGGTTCTGCAATATTATGCGACAATATAGACACCTATACATCCGGTGAAACAATTGGTTCGTTTGCCGACTGGTGGACAACCTGGAGCGGAACAGAAGGCGGTGCAGAAGATGGACTGGTAAGTTCTGAGCAGGCGCATTCAGGAATTAATTCCATGCTTGTTCCTGAGGGAGGATCAAATGATGTGATACTTAAATTGGGAGACCTCACAACAGGAATGTATAATCTCGAATGGTATGCATATGTTCCTGATGGAAAAACAGGTTATTATAATATTCAGAAAACTGAATCTCCAGGTGTTGAATGGGAACTTGATGCATATTTCGGTTACACAGCAGTTGGTTCACCGGGCGAGTCAGGTGAAGGTGTTCTTCTTGTGGATGCAATTGAAGTTGCAAGTTTTACATATCCTGTTGACGCATGGTTCCAGGTAAAACATGTCATAGATCTTGATGCAAATACTATTAAATATTCTATTGACAGTACCCTTGTGTACGAAGGTGATTATACCGGTGATATAGGTGGAATTGATTTTTATTCTATTGATGCAAATAACAGGATGTATATTGATGATGTATTGCTGAATGATGCTACATTAGTTACAACAACTTATTATGAAGACAGTGATGAAGATACTTATGGAAATGCTTTAAGCTCAATAACAGTAGTTGGAGATCCTCCGACCGGATATGTAATTGATGCAACAGATTGCGATGATGCAAATGCTGCTGTACATCCGGGCGCTACAGAAGTATGTAATGGTATTGATGATGACTGCGATGAAAGTATAGATGAAGGATTACTCATTACTTTTTATGCTGATGCAGATGAGGATACATATGGTGATGACGGCACTACCCAGTCTGCATGTACTGAACCTGCAGGTTATGTAACGAATAACACGGATTGTGATGATAGCAACGCAGCAATTAATCCGGGAGCAACGGAAGTTACAAATTCAGTAGATGATGATTGCGATGAGTTGATTGATGAAAATGTCGCAATACAGAATGTAAACGGCACATCTGTATCTATGGATGTTTATCCTGTTCCATCAAATGGTAATTTCACAATTGAGGTAACAAATACTTCTTCAATGGGTGAAAATATGCTGCTAGAAATTTATAACAGTTCAGGGCAATTGATATATAACGATAATATAATTACAGCAGCTCCTATAGTTACACATAAAGTGAATATAGAAAACTATGCTGCAGGTGTATATCTTTTGAAGCTTGCAAGCGGAAATTCAATTTTAGTAAAACAATTAATGATTGAATAACTGAATTACTGATATTCTTATTAAAACAAATCCCGGTTGTATATAAGCAACCGGGGTTTTATTTTTATTAATCGACAAAATTTTATTCAGTTGTTCATATAAGATGAGTGGAATATCATCAATCCCCTGTTAAAGCAGACAGATAGTAAAAATGCACATCATCAAACTTGAAATCTTTTTTCCTGTATTTTTTAAGTGAAAGTTCCTGCCATTCATTTGTTGGTGTTATCCATTCCCACTCTCCTTTTGCTGTGCGGTATTTTATTGGCATAGCAAAATCATTTACATCAGTTTGCCAGCGATACCATACCTCTAATTTTCTTCCTTTCTGTTTCAGCCAATATTCTAAAACAGGAGGTGTCGCATAGCGCAAATACTGATCAAATATTTTTGTAAGATCTTTTCCTGATTTATTACTGATATAATTTTCTATCTCTTTACTTGTTACCGTTTTGTATGCAAAATCTTTTTGTATGCCCCTGATAATTTCCCACCATAATGAATCATTATTTACAACATGCCGTAATGTATGCATTAATAAAAACCCTTTATTATAAATATCATCGCCTTCATTGTTTACATCATAATCGCCAATTACAGGCCTGTTGTTTCCTACATCATTTTTCCTGGCATTTGTATATTCAATTGCTTTGTCATAGCCAAATAAACATTCAACATATATGGCTTCGCTATATGTGCAAATTCCCTCATGCACCCATAAATCTGCTATATCTTTTACACTCACATTATTTCCCCACCATTCATGTCCGGATTCATGAATAACAATATAGTCCCAGTTCATTCCAATTTCTGAATAATCATAACCCAGGTACCCTGTTAAGAATTTATTTCCGTAAGCAATTCCGCTCTGATGTTCCATACCGAGATAGGATGTTTCCACTAATGCAAATCCGTCTTTATAAAAAGGATATTTTCCCAAATATTTTTCATAACATTCCATCATCGGAATAACCTGTGTAAAATGTTTTTTCGCTTTATCGAGATTATAATCCAGCACATAATAATCCAACGCAAGTTTTTCTCCATCAATAACACTTGTATATTGCTGATTAAAGTTTACATAATTTCCAATATTAATTGATACGTTGTAGTTATTAATCGGATAACTCACAAACCAGTCAAATTGACGATAACCATTTTCCGCCGGATACTTTTTTATTAAATTTCCATTTGCAACGCATAAAAGATCTTCACGGCAAATTGTTCTTATCATCATACTATCCGGCTCATCACTTAAATGATCTTTATTCGGATACCATACACTTGCTCCTAATCCCTCACAACTCACCCCTATCCAGTCTCTGCCCTGGTCATCTTTATTAAAAGAAAATCCTCCATCCCAGGGCGGGTTTTTTGCAATTTGCGGGTTGCCCGAATAAAAAATTTGTATGCTGTTTTTATTTCCTTTTAATTGTTTCTCCGGTAAGGTAATAAATACTGCATTAAATTCCCTTTTAAATGTACATGTTTGTTCACCGTAAGTTATTTTTTCAATTTGCAAATTATCAAACAGGTCAATTTGCATTACAGAAAAATCATCTACAGCTGTATAATAAATCTTATTATTTCCGCTTATAAATTTATTTTCAATATCCACTTTAATAGTGAGGTCATAATAAGTAACATCATAACAACTTCTGTAAGAATTTAAAGTGCCCCGCAGGGAATCTGCTTTTGTATATGTGCGGTTGGGAGTTAAAAATTGCGCCTGCGAAAGGAAGCTTAAAAAGATAAAAAATAAAAATGTATTTGTTTTCATATATGCAAGGTTACAAATAAAAATTATACCCCGAAAACACCTTAACAGGTATTAACCTCCCTTCAATGTTCTGCGCCTGACATCGCCTCATTCATAACAACACTAAATTTGTCAGTACAACGTCACGATGGTAACACACATCATACTTATTAAATAATTGTTAAATTCGCCCCGCATCTTCCATGCAGAGATATATGTCCTACTACAGAATTATCACAAAATGCAATGTTCTCTTTATCGCATTATTTCTTATTTCATCCTGTGAATTGACACCCGGAGAAGGAGGAACATCTTCTATTACAGGTAAAGTATTTGTTCATGAATTGAATAGTTCGGGTATTGTTATAGCAGAATATTACAGCACAGATGAAAAGGTATTTATTTTATATGATGAAGATTCAATTTTCGACGAAGAAACCAGTACTAGTTTTAATGGCGAATACCAGTTTAAATTTTTAAGGAAAGGGAATTACAGGATATTTTCCTATTCGGATATAAACTCATTTACCAATGAGCAGGAACAGATATTGGTGGAAGTTGAAATTACAGAAAATAATCAGGAAGTTACAGCTGCTGAAATTGTTATAGAGAGAAGATAAGTGCAAAAAGAAGAAACCATATTAAGTAATTTCAATACAATTTCGTTAAAAGAAATGGATGCGGTTGAGTTAATGAATCGCAAAGACACAAAATATTTTTTTAACGCAGAAAAACTTCCTCTCATTCTCTCATCACTAAAAACAGATTACAGGGTTTTATTAATTGAAAATTACAGGATATTTAATTACAGGAATATTTATTTCGACACAGAAGATTTTTTTTGTTATTATCAGCATCATAATGAGAGAGTAAACAGGTATAAAATACGTATCAGGCAATATGTGGAATCAAAGCTGAATTTCCTGGAAGTAAAATTTAAAACAAATACAAACCGCACTATCAAAACAAGAATTAAAGTACCTGAATTCTCGCCTGTAATTTCAGAGGAAGCAAAAAGGTTTTTAGTACAACAAACACCTTTTGATCCTGACAAATTAATTCAAACACTACGCAATGATTTTAAAAGATTTACTTTAATAAGCAATGACCTGAAAGAACGGGCAACAATAGATACAGGTCTTGTTTTAATGACCGGGGATGGAGAAAGAATATTCAGCAACCTCTGCATAGCAGAATTAAAACATGATGCTTCTTCTTCCGGCTCATTATTTAAAGCATCCATGCGTAGAAATTATTGCCCTGAAATGCGCATCAGTAAATACAGTATTGGCACAGCATTTATGTACCCTGCGTTAAAACAAAACAATTGGAAAGAAAAGAAACTCAGAATAAACCGAATTGAACAAAATGTTTAACTTTTTACAAATTACAAATGAGCTCCCGCCAGACAAGGAAGATTTCCGTATCATGGATATAAAATTTTATGATAATGATATCTGGGATCTTATTATTCGTTTTGCATTTAATTTTTTCATTGTATTTGTGTTGATAAAATTAATTTACAGGAGTGATAAAAGAAATAAGAACTATGCTTTTACATTTTATGTATTTAATACACTTATTTTTTTTCTATGCTATTTAATGAATAATGTAAAACTTGATCTCGGTTTTGCATTCGGCTTATTCGCTGTATTCTCTATTTTGCGATACAGAACCATCAGCATACCTATGAAGGAAATGACCTATTTATTTGTAACTATTGCAATTGCTGTAATAAATGCGCTCACTACTAAAAAAGTAACATTTGCTGAATTATTATTTACAAATTTTATGATACTTGCTTCCACCTTTTTTCTTGAGCGCCTGTGGTACAGGGAGCATTTAAGTGAACGTACAATTGAATATGAAAAAATAGAAAATATTAAACCAGCCAGGCATGCTGAAATGATGCAGGATCTGAAAGACAGAACGGGTCTTGATATTCGTGAATTTGAAATTGTTTCTACAGATTTTCTCCGGGATATGGCAAGAGTGAAGATATATTATAAAGCAACCACTATTACAAATAGCAACGGTGAAGAAATAGCCGGCGATGATGACGATGATTAAAAGATATATATTCATCGCATTTATTTTTGCCGTACAAAAAATTTCTGCACAGCACAATGATATGGCAACCTGGGTGCAGGCAGGGGGCGAATTTGATCTTCCAAAAGGTTTTACACTTGATATTTCTGAACAGCTGAGATATAATATTGAAACTGCAGATCCTTACCGGCTTTTAACTGATGTTGCTGTTGGATATAAGATAAATAAAAAACTTAAAACTTCATTTGAATACAGATACAGCAGTTTAGCTGATTCAAAATATAATAGGATCGCTGCATCTTTATCTTACAGAGATGGTTTTGGCTCTTTTGATATTGGTTTTAAAACAAAACTGCAATACGGTTTTACATTAATATCCGGCGAAGATAGATCTGCATGGAGAAATAAGATCACATTAAAATATGATGAATTGAAAAATATAAACCCGTATCTTTCTTATGAAGTATTTTATTCAATAGCCAATACCGAAAATAAGTTTGACAACATACGCCCTGAAGCCGGAATAGAATGGCAGATAAGCGACACACATGACATATCTTTATATTATATGATAGATAAACCATTTAATGAAAACGATCCACTGACTTTATACGTAATTGGTTTGAATTATCTAGTTAAATTTAAGGTATGATGTTGAGATGTTTTGCCATTCTTACATTTATTTTATTTGTGCATACTTCTTTGTGCGCACAAACAAAGATTACTACAATAGATTTTGACACATCTGAACTAAAAGATCAATTAGATTTAATAATTGCAGATGATTGTAAAAAAATGGCCTATTATTTCATTGACGGTGGATTCTTTTCTTCTTCTGTAACATTCTATCCAGTTTTCAATATTCAATCATACTCAACTCCGGTTTCAATTTTTTTTCCAGTATACAAAGAAGGCTTCTTCTGCAATTTCGAAGACAACATCAACCGCAACCGTAAATTAAGAATTGATTTCGGTACTGATTAAATTTGCACAAATTTTAATAATATCATACTTGACCGTTTTTATATCAGCGACTGGTTTCGCAATCTGCAAGATGCTGCTTGCAATGCACTGGAAAAGTGCGATGGTAAGGGAATATTTATTGAAGATATGTGGCAACGACCTGGTGGTGGTGGCGGCAGAACAAGAGTAATTACAAATGCAAACATTATTGAAAAGGGTTGTGTTAATTTCAGTGCAGTGCATGGGTTGTTGCCGGAAAAAATCGCCGCACAATTAAATTTAAAAGCTGCACATGATTTTTTTGCAACAGGTGTTTCCATCGTAATGCATCCGCATAACCCTATGGTTCCTATAATTCATATGAATGTTCGGTATTTCGAAATTAGCAGTGGCGAAAAATGGTTTGGTGGGGGGATTGATCTCACACCGCACTACGTTAATATAGAACAGGCGAAATATTTTCATCAAACATTAAAAGGCGTTTGCGACCAGCATCATAAAACATATTATTCTGAATTTAAAAATTGGGCTGATGAATATTTTTTCATCAGACATAGAAGCGAAACACGGGGAATAGGTGGAATATTTTTTGACAAACTTGCTGAAACAAAAGAAATAACTTTAATTGAGCGATTTGAATTTGTACAGCATGTTGCAGAAACTTTTATTCCGGCTTATACAAAACTCATGACTGAAAATAAAGACATTCCTTATGGCAAAAAACAAAAAAAATGGCAAATGTTGCGAAGAGGAAGATATGTTGAATTTAATTTAGTGTATGATAACGGAACAAAATTCGGTTTGGAAACTGATGGCAGGGCAGAATCTATTTTATTAAGTATGCCACCGGAAGCAAATTGGGTATATAACTTCCAAACTGAAGAAGGAAGCGAAGAAGAACATACACAAAATTTACTGAAAAAAGAAATTGACTGGATTAATTTCTGATTAATCACACACAACTGTCATGGCAGGAAGTTCAATTATATTACTTTCATGTCCGGCCCGGTCAATAATATGAATTTTATACGTAAATGAATCTGTTTCAACACCCGGGTTAATACAACCTGTTGTTTTTGTAGCATAAATATTTCCACTTATAGCCTTGTGGTTTCCCTGCAATTCAATAAAAGGAATTTTAAATGGACTTTGAACTCCGGGTACTCTGCTATCCTCCCAAAATAAATTTACAGAATCATCTATTGTTCCGCCAAGATCTCCATCCCCATCTTCAAAATAAATTGTAACTGTAAAACTTACATCATTCGTAATTTCATTGAAGTTTGTTTTCGTCACTGAAACAAATTCTATTCTTGGTTCAATAGGATATTCAGGCGGTTTGATACACGAAGCAAAACCCATGATCGTTAAAAATATCGCTGCTAAAAAATAATTTTTCATATTTATTGATTTATCCATGGGTTATCAACTTGTCTATGAACTCTAAAATTACAACATTATTATAATTTTATGCAATGGATTTAGTTCAGGATCTGCAAAAAAAAATATTTTCAGTTAGTCCGCCCACCTTTTCTGCTTTGGCTTTAGAGGTATTCCGTTACCAGGTTGAGCACAATATATTGTACAAAAGATTTTTACAGGCACTTGACATAAATCCTGCTGACATCACAACTTTAGAAAAGATTCCATTTTTGCCTGTCGAGTTGTTTAAAACGCATAAAATACTTACCGGCACCATGTTTACTGATTTTTATTTTGAAAGCAGTGGAACAACTGATCAGCAAAAAAGTAAACATTATATTTCTGATCTGGCTCTATACGAAGAAAGCATAAAAAAATGTTTTGAATTATTTTACGGAGATATAAAAGATTATTGTTTTCTTGCTTTGCTTCCCTCCTATTTCGAAAGAAAAAATGCCTCTTTAATTTATATGTGTGATAAACTCATGAAGTGGAGTGCTCATAAAAACAATGGATTCTATTTAAATAATTTTTATAAACTTACTGCTATACTCAAAGAAAATATCCGCAACAACCAAAAAACAATTTTGATCGGAGTTTCATTTGCTTTATTAGATTTTGCAGAAAAATATAACATGAATTTAAATGAAATAATTATCATGGAAACTGGCGGAATGAAAGGAAGAAGAACTGAATTAACAAGAGAGGAATTACATCGAGAATTAAAAAGATCATTCAATACCGATACTATCCATTCTGAATACGGAATGACTGAATTATTATCGCAGGCATATTCAAAAGATAACGGAAAAT
>JACMJP010000495.1 GCA_014380545.1 Chitinophagales bacterium
TGCTTCTACTGCAGGTCTTGTCAGAATAATTTTTTTTATAATTTTATCTTTTAATGCCCGCACTGCAAGAGCAACTGCAGTATAAGTTTTTCCGGTTCCAGCGGGACCTATTGCAAATAAAATATCATTATCATTCGCAAGCTGCAGCATTTTTTTCTGATTTGGTGTTCTTGCTTTTACAATTAATCCATTTGGTCCATGTACAATTACATCTTCCTGCGGTTCATTTACATCAATTAATTCACCTGGCTTCACACCAAATAATAAACTCTGCAAATTTGAGTCAGAAATATTTCCAAAATGTTCCAAATGATCTAACACACTTTCAATACGCTCTTTGAATTCGTCAATATCTTTTTCATTTCCCCGCACTTTCAGTTCATCGCCTCTACCGGAAATATTCAAATACGGAAATGTTTTTTTGATGATACCAAGTCTCGAATTGTGTACACCGTAGAAGTCAATGGGGCGAATACCGTCTAAAGGAATAATTACTTCAATCAATTTTTCTCCTAATTTTGCTTCATTTAATTCTGTAAAATTAATCATTAATCGCAATAATTTTTATTCAGCATGGCAATCATTACCCTAACATCTGATCTCGGTTTAAGAGATCATTATGTTGCTATGCTGAAAGGTAAAATTCTCAGTAGATCACCTGCTGCAAATCTTGTTGACATTTCGCACGATATAAAAGCATTTAACATTCAGCAGGCAGCATTTATTTTACGAAATTCTTTTTCTTATTTTCCAGAGCAAACTATTCATCTTATAAATGTGTATGCTGATCATAAAAAAAATACAAGATGTATAATAACACAATATAAAAAACATTTTTTTGCCGGAGTTGATAATGGTTTATTTTCTTTAATGTTTGATGCTGACCCCGAAATAATTGTTGAAATGCCATCATTAAGCACTTCAAGTGTTTTTGTTGTGCGGGATGTTTTATGTGATGCTGTGAGTGATCTTGCAAACGGAAAAAACATTTCTGCACTTGGCAAAACAATCCAATCACTGGAGGCAAAAACATTTTTAAAACCCCCTGAATCATCTGATTTTTTAAATGGCAATGTTGTATATGTTGATAAATTTGGAAATGCTGTAATTAATATTACGAAAGATAAATTTGAGCGGAAATTACAGAACAGGAAATATGTTATTCACTGCAAGCGTTCAAATGAGTTTGATGAAATATTAAAAACCTACAGTGATGTTCCTGTTGGGGAGAAGGTATGCTTATTTAATTCAAACGGATTTTTAGAAATTGCAATTAATCAGGGTAACGCATCGCAACTATTAGGATTGCATGTTGATGATACAATACAAATTGAATTTGAATGATAGTGCGCATCGTAAAAATGACCTTTCAGAAAGAACGGATTCAAGAATTTGTTGAAGTATTTGCATCAGCACAACATAAAATTGCGTCTTTTGATGGCTGCAACGGAGTAGAATTGATGCGGGATACATTCCATACAAATATTTTTTTTACAATAAGTCTTTGGAACGATCTGGACGCATTGGAACAATACAGGAATTCAGAATTGTTTAATATTACCTGGGCTAAAACAAAAATTTTATTTGCCGGTAAACCCGAAGCATGGAGTGTTGAGAAAATATTATAAAGCATGGAAACAATAACATTAAAAGAGTATAAAATTTATAATACTGGAAAATTCAGTGAACAATCTGCAATTGAAAATTACATTCATAAATATTCCTCCGTTTTTGTTTTAACTGATACAAATACAAAAAAATACTGTTTACCTCTTGTTAAGCAATATCTGCCTGAATATAGTTTATTGGAAATTCCTGCAGGTGAAACTGAAAAAAATATTGATACCTGTAAATATTTATGGAACCGATTAGTAGAATTGAATGCTGACAGAAAAAGTTTACTCATAAATTTAGGCGGCGGTGTTATTGGTGATATGGGTGGTTTTGTTGCCAGCACATTTAAAAGAGGTTTTGATTTTATAAATATTCCAACAACATTATTATCACAGGTAGATGCATCAGTTGGGGGGAAACTGGGAATTGATTTCAATGAAATGAAAAACCTGATTGGCGTCTTCAATAATCCGAAGGCAATTTTTATTTGTCCTGAATTTTTGCAGACATTGCCGCATATACAATTGAGAAGTGGTTTTGCAGAAGTATTAAAACACGGATTAATTACTGATAAAAATTATTGGAATACTGTAAAAACTATTGATCTGAATAAATTTCATGAGTGGGAGAGTGTTATTAAAAGATCAGTAGAAATAAAGAAGGCTGTTGTTGAAGAAGATATGTATGAATCGGGGTTACGAAAAATTCTAAATTTCGGTCACACCATCGGGCATGCGGTTGAAACACTTTCTTTGCAAAATGATAGTAAACCTTTGCTGCATGGCGAAGCAATAGCCATAGGTATGATCTGCGAGGCATGGTTATCAAATATATTAAATGGCTTAACTGAAAATGAATTGAACGAAATTGTTTCCGTAATTAAAACACATTATCCGAAATATGCAATAAGCAATATTAATTTCAACCAAGTAATGAATATCATAAAGCAGGATAAAAAGAATGTTGGTGATAAATTTTCTTTCTCATTATTAAAGGAAACCGGTGTTTGTGAATTTGATAAACATGTAAGCACTGATTTAATTAAACGATCACTTGAATATTACGAAAACCTCTCATGAATATATTATTAAAAGCTCCGCAACAAACCATTAATGGAACAATTACTTTGGAGGGTTCTAA
>JACMJP010000496.1 GCA_014380545.1 Chitinophagales bacterium
ACAGGAATCTCTTTTAATTTTTCATTTCGCTTTATTTCTGCCAGGCATTCAGAGCCATTTTTACGGGGCATGTTGAGGTCAAGGAAAAGAACATCGGGCAGAGGGACGTCATTTTTTAAAAGGTAGTCCATAAGTTTCTCACCGTCAGCAACTGTTTTAAGATGTGTTGCAATGGGAATTTGTTTTAATGCTTTGTCAAAAAAATAACGGTCGTCCTTGTCATCATCTGCCAGCAGAACGTTAATGGTATCCTTGTGTGGGTTCACCTTCATAGGTTGTTCATTAAACGCATCCGGCTTTGAAAGCCGGTAAAAGATTGAATTTCAAATTTACGCACAGTTGATTTCATAAAGTTACATAATTCCGTGAAAAAGTTACATTATTTACAGATAATCTCAACTATATTTAATTAATAGGAAATCTCTACATGTTGGGAAATATTTGCATCAAACAATTATTTAAAGCCATATAGATATAAAGTAAATGCTACCTCAACATATTGTATTGCAATAAATTAGAAGTAAGGAATGCAAATTAATTTTATTGGAACATTTTTATGCGTTAATAGGATAACTAAATTAAATTTTATGAAAAAATTACTCGTAATAGCAGCATGTATTATCACACACTATATTTCTTTTGCGCAGGATGGTGCTGTGGGGGTTTATGTGGGCGCAAACTTTCCAAACATGGATATGCAGAACCCCGAATTAACAAGTGATAATAAAGCGGGGTATCAGGCGGGAGTATTTTATCGTAAAGGAGAAGTTTTATATGGACAGGTAGGATTAGAATACCAAATGATGAAAAGCAATTTCCACTTCCAGGATACTTCTGATATTTTAAAGGAAGACGATGTAATATTCAGGTCTATAAACTTACCACTTTATATTGGCGCTAATCTTTTACCAATTACAGATAATCTTGTCAACTTAAGAATTTATGCCGGGCCAACTGTATCTTATTTATTTGATGTTCCGCTTAATGAGCTTGAATTTACAACAGACGATTTTAACAGGATAAGAGTAAATGGCGGACTTGGTGCGGGATTAGATATTATGATATTCAGTGTGGATGTTGCATATAACTTTGGAGTTAATCAGTTATTTACGGATGAATTTGATGGTAAAACGAATTATGCCACAGTTAATATCGGACTTCATTTTTAGATATTAAAAAGAAAGAAATATTTTTAAGATAAATAAATAAATCCCTGCAACGGGATTTATTTTATTTATTTTTGCGCCACTATAAAAATTAGAAACATGTCAGACAAAATTAGCTTTGAAAAATTCGGAACAGGAAAAGAACATATCATTTTTCTGCATGCCTTTCCACTTGACGGCCGTATGTGGATGCAACAGGTATTACATTTAAAAGATGACTATACCATAATTGTTCCTGACATGCGTTGTTTTGGAAAAAGTGCAACAAGTGAAAATGTTTTCTGTTCAATGGAAACATATTCCAATGATGTTTTACAAATAATAAACGACCTGGATATTGATAAAGCAATTCTGTGCGGTCTTTCAATCGGAGGATATATTATTTTAAGATCCCTGCAAAAATTTCCTGAACGCATCTCTAAAATTATTCTTGCAGATACGAAATCTGAAAACGATGATAACGCAGGGTTAATTAACCGGGCAAATACAATTATAAAATTGCAGGATAATAAAAAAGACGAAGTAATAGAAGGGCTACTTGGTAAATTGTTGTGTAAGAATACAATTGAAAATAAATCCGCAGTGGTGAATGATGCAAAAGCAAATATGCAGCAACAAACAGCCCTTGCCATGATGAGTGCAACGGCTGCTCTGGCTATGCGCACAAATACAAAAGAAAGTTTAAAAGAAATAAATATCCCTGCATTAATTCTTGTTGGAGAAGAAGATGTTATAACACCACCATCTGCTTCTGAAACATTACATAACAATATAGCAAACTCAGAGATGCAAATAATAAAAAATGCGGGGCATTTATCTAATTTTGAAAACCCTGAGGATTTTAATGCGGCGCTTTCTCAGTTTTTAAAAAAATAAAATAAATCCCCTGCGACTAAAAGCAATGTGAATTAAAAGTTGAATTAAATAAGTTCATCATTCCATAGCTCCGGCATTCACCCAATCAACAATTACCTGTATTGTGGCAGTATCTAATTGAGGTGACTTTTTAGGCATGGGCTTAGCGTTTTCTGCATGCTGTATTGCAGCTATTAATAAACCATTAGTGCTTTCTTCTTTTACAGATAAATAATTTGTTAGGGAAATACCTCCTGCTTTCTTTTCTTCACTAGGACATTTTGTTGCGCTATTTTCATCAATAATGGTTTTCACATTTTTAGTATATGTTATTGCAGGCGCTGTGTTTTGTACTTTGCTTGTTTTGCAGGAAGGCATATTGAGTTTGCAGTCGCTAATATAAAGAAAATGTGGTTTGCAAATTCCTTTTTATCTTTCCGGAAAAATAAAATATGGAAATTCTTGCACCCGGCTCCAGAGTAAAACATCCTGATCATGGTTTGGGTGTTGTTGTGCATGTGCATAAACGCATTTATCAAATTTGTTTTATGGAGAAGGGAATGAAGAATGTTGTGAAAGATTACCAGATGGAAATTATTGAAGCATTGGAAAGTGAATATTCTGTGAGTTTTACTGAAGCCGAAGATGCGTTAATAAAAATATTACAGGAATGGAGTGATGTAACTGAAGTAATTCAGCTTGGAGACAGATGGGAGGGGGGAAATTTAATTATGCAACCTGCAGATAAAAGTTTGCAGTCAAAAGAAATTCCCATTGAAACATTTTTTCATAAGATAGTAATGCTGCGGGACAGGCTGAGAGTGATGGAACAAAAAATAAATGCACATCCAAAATTATCGGATGCAGAGAAAGTGGAAATGCAGCAATACATTACAAGAGTTTATGGTAGTCTTACAACATTTAATGTGTTATTCAAGCATAAATCAGATCAGTTTGCGGGAGAAAAAGGTTCGTGATACTCATCAGCAATTCCCGGTTGAAAATATTTTGTATGTTTGACTACGAAAACAATTTTCATTTCATTCCTTAAAAACTTACACTATGAAAAAACTACTACTTTCAGTTCTCTGTATTATTTCTGTTACATTGTTTGCCCAGCCCCAATTAACAAGTGATGAAATGCTGGGTTTTGGTTCGGTAATGGAATTTTCCTATGCTGATAATTATACTATTATTGATACAAACATTCAGGGTGCAGGTGTTACCTGGGACTTGTCGGACTTTGATGCCATTTCAGGTAATGATTTTACAATGGAAATAGTTGATCCTGCCACAACATCGCACGGAGATGATTTCCCGGAATCTAATTATGCATATAAAGAGGATTATGGTTCAACAAACTATTATCGCTATTTTAATTTGACAAGTGAAAAACTCGAGCGCATTGGTTCTTTTGCTTCGGGGCTAAATACATTTACAAATGCACAGGAAGAATATGTGTTTCCGCTTGAGCTTGGTGTAATAAATATTGATAGCTGGGATAATACTTCGTCTTCGTTTGGTGGCGGTGAATATAATATTACCTGTATCGGCTACGGAACTTTAATACTTCCGGATATCACTTTTACAGATGCACTTATGGTTAGGGCATATATTACAGAAGGCGATTTAATTGAAATATTCGCTTATTTCTGGTATAGTGCTGACAACGGAGCTATTTTATTAAGTTATTATGATGGGGATGGATTTTTTGTTGGCGATGCAGCAATTTATTTAATAGGATTAGATGAAACAGTTCCAGTAAATTCAATATATAATGTTACTGAAATAAAATATAATAATCCTGTAAATGATTATTTACATTTAAGGTTTAATACTTCTGTAATATCTACTGTCCGTTATTCAATTATAAATATAACAGGTGAAACAGTATTGAAGGGCAATTATACTACAAATGGAACTTACGAAGCAATGGATATTGCGGTAAGTAAACTTCCGCAGGGCCTTTATCATTTAATACTTTCTGATGAAAATGAAAAAATCAATTTCCAAACATTGAAAATACTGAAGATATAAATATTTTTCTCCGGCAATAAAAACTTCTGAAAGAATTTTCTTTCAGAAGTTTTTCATTTTATATTTTACTTTATAGGCGAATCTGAAAATATTCCCCTGACGTATAAGGAAGGCTAATTTTTTCACTGTAAATGGTGAATGTGTGTAAATAGTTGTAAATTTCTTTTGTATCTTATCA
>JACMJP010000497.1 GCA_014380545.1 Chitinophagales bacterium
GACATTAAGAATCCTGCATTGGTAATGATTCCGAAAATGCCGGCAACAATTAATACAGCAGATGCTTTAAAAAAATCAGGCAATGTTTTTTTTCTGATTGAAGAAATTAATTCAACAATTCCAAAAACAATTAACATCAACATTAAATAATAAGTGATTTGTACATGATTTGCTTTTATTTCGAGTGATAAGCCTATTGCTGTAATTATTCCTCCTAAAATATATTTATTTCTGAATGCCATCAAAACACCTGCAATAACTAATGGCATGTATGCAATTGCTGTCATCTTACTATTATGTCCTGCTTCGAGAATCGTTAAATTGTAAGATGACAAACCTGATGCTATTGCCATAGATATAGCTACCCAAACATTCATTCTTAATGCAAGCATTAAAATAAAAAAATTCAACATACTTAAAAACAATAATCCTGACGGGTGTGGCAAACCTAAAGTGAGAATACTGTTGAATATACCCAGTATATTTCCCGGGTATAATGTATAAACAGTAAATGAGGGCATGCCACCAAACATACTGTTTGTCCATAAAGAGAGTTCACCGGCTTTTTCTTTATAGTCAACTAATTCTTTACTCATCCCTTTAAATTGCGTAATATCACCCTGGTTTATTACACTGTTTCCGCTTATTATAGGACTGAAATACAAATAGGTTATTATTACGAAAAGCAGAATTGCAAAAACATATATAATTGCTTTATTCAATTGCATTTTATTTTCTTTCGGAAGTTCCGCAGCAAGGGGCTTATGTTTTTCTGTTGCCATATTTTTATTTTAGCGACGGTAAAAATAGAAAATAATGGTTATTTATATTTAATTAAATACATTTGCCTCATAAGGCTCAAAAAGAGCAAAAACATTTAACATCTTATGCAATCAGATACAATACTCATAATTGGCGCTGGCGGACAAATTGGAGGCGAACTCACTATGTATCTGCGCAATATTTTCGGAAGTAATAATGTAATAGCCACTGACCTCAAAAAAACTTCTGGAGAATTATCTGAAAGCGGACCTTTTGAAGAATTAAATGTGCTGGATAAAAATAATTTTATTGAGATCGTAAAAAAATATGATGTTACCCAGATATATAATTTAGCTGCTATGCTTTCCGCAACAGGAGAAAAATTTCCACTGAAAGCATGGCAATTAAATATGGATGGATTATTTAATACACTAGAAATTGCAAAAGATAATGCGATTAAAAAAGTGTATTGGCCAAGTTCAATTGCTGCATTTGGCCCAACAACTGAAAAACAAAACACTCAACAAAATACTATAATGGATCCTGTAACCATTTATGGCATCAGTAAACTGGCAGGTGAACGTTTATGCGAATGGTATTTTTTAAAACATCATATTGATGTGCGCAGTATCCGGTATCCCGGATTAATTTCTTATAAAACAGAACCCGGCGGAGGAACAACAGATTATGCAGTAGATATTTATTTTAAAGCGAAAGCAGAAAAAAAATACACTTGTTTTTTAGAAGCTGATACAAAATTGCCGATGATGTATATGCCCGATGCCATAAGAGGAACAGTTGAGTTAATGGAAACAAATGCAGCAAAAATAAAAATCCGTTCTTCTTACAATTTTGCTGCAATGAGTTTTGATCCGCAAATGGTTGCTGAAAGCATTAAAAAAATTATCCCTGAATTTGAAATTGATTACAAAATTGATTTTCGCCAGCAAATTGCTGAAGGCTGGCCTCAAAGCATTGATGATACTCCGGCAAAAAATGACTGGGGATGGAAACCTGAGTTTGGTCTTGATAAAATGACGAAAGATATGCTGGAGCATGTTTAATTTTAAAGTATGATTAAATATTTTATTTCAATATTTCCTATACTCATATCCAAAGGAATAATTTTCTCTCAATCTTATACAAGCTATTTTACAGGTGATACAAGTGATATTGAAACCTCTCCTCAAAAAGGAGTTGTATTAATGGGTGGAGC
>JACMJP010000498.1 GCA_014380545.1 Chitinophagales bacterium
CATGGGTTTATCGTTGTATTTTTTCTGGAATGAAAAATTACCTGTTGTAAAAGCAGATCTGCCCCAGGTAAAAATTATCAGTAAGAAAAAAGGATATTTATACTTTGGTGCACAGCTCTTACTTAATTTCCTTTGGAGCTATTTCTTTTTTAAATTACACAGCCCGTTCTTAGCATTCGTTGATATTCTTCTCCTGATTGCCGCTATTGTTTTAACGATGTTCCATTTTAATAAAGTAACTGCTAAGGCTGCACTTATTTTAATTCCCTATTTACTGTGGGTATGTTTCGCAACATATTTGAATTTTAGTATCATCAGGTTGAATTGACAATGAAGTTTTAAATAAAGTGCGATATCATATATTTCTAATTTTTTTATACCCTCTTTTAATTCTTTATTGCTTCACAAAACTATCTGAATAAATAACTTCACCTTCTCGTTTTATATTTACAAAATAAATTCCTTTGCTGAGTGTGGTAATATTTATTTTATTATTTGCAGCGGTGAGTGTTTGGGTTAAAATAGTTTTTCCTGTTGCATCAGTTATTATTAATTCTGTATTATTAAAATTATTAAGCGCATTTATAAATAAATGATCTGTAGCAGGATTTGGGTAAATAGTTATTTCGTTTTTGGTTGATATTGTGTTAAAGCTAACATCTAAGGTATCACATTCGCTCCCCTCCAATACTCCTAAATTATAATTGACCTTGTTAGGTAAACCAAAAGTGGACCTTCTGCCTCCAAGATATATAGTCAAGGTATCAACATCACAGGCAAGACCTTCGTTATTAGGGGAATTAATTACAGACAGATTCATATTTATCGGTGTGAAATAAGGATTATACCAAGTATAATAATAAGTAACAAAATAAATTTTATCATCGGGGCCAAGTAACATGTGTCCAATTGCATAATTATCGAAACTTTCTTTGTATATTAATGTTTTAGTATTTTCAAATTCATCTTTACAGTTTAGACAGTACTGATAAATTTTATCGCCAGATTCATGTGAACTTGAAACATACACTTTATTACCATCAGAACTAAACGCACAACCATATGGATTATGAGATCCAAACATGCTGTCTGATGATACAAATTCACTTATATCCCCAATACATCGATCAAAATTAAGCACCTCTAAACCCGATTCATTAGTATATGCTAATTTATCGCCTTGAGGAGAAAATGTCATTTGACCAATACTACTTAAATATGTTTTTTTCTTACCTGCATTAACAACAAAAGGACCCAATATCCCTTCAGATGTTAAAAGTAATTCGAAGAATGTGTTAGTTGAGTCTTCAGTAAAACTAGGTGGTTTTGCATGAAAAAGAATCCACCAATCCTTGCCATTACCATGTTTTACTGCTTGCAGTTTTTCTGTAAGATATGTGTCAACATCAAGATAAATGTTTTTTGCATCTATTTTAACATCACCCAAGCCTCCATTTAAATTTATATCTACAATACTGTAAGAAATTCCAAATTCAAAAAGGTTGAACATATAATATTGATTGGCGTTTCCCGGATCTGGGAGTATCAATGAACCTTGAGAAAGACTGGAACCCGTTCCGTCAACATACTGATCGATATCTAAATATGAATTATCCATTATTTCAAAATTAGTATTCCAAACAAGGCTGCCATCACTATAAAATAATAAATTACCAGCAGTATCTGAAATGGAAACACATGTTTCATCTGCTCTGCCTGAAACTTGAGTTGGAGTTATAATTCCATCATTAAAATTTAAAAGCAATGAATCACCAAAAAACCAGTTTACATCTTCTTTTTGCCCAAAAGAAAGATGACTTATAAATAATAGCAGGATATATGTATACCTCATACAATAAAGGTTTAAAAACAATGCTTAATTTTATGAGCACGGTTTAATTTAGCTAAATTTTACTCAACTTACCGGATGTTATTTTTCACTCCCATAGCGTCACCCTTCTGAAGGTTGGGAACGCTGTGGTAATATTTCTTTGAAAGTTAATTACTTTTTTAAGCATTTTATTTTTGATTAGAAAAATATTTCAGATTATTTTTTCCAAAGGATTTAAAAATTAATATTTTGATATAAAATAACTCACCGAAAAAGAAAGGAATGTAATTGCACCTGATGGCAGCGGCATCCTTTTGCCCGGGGCTTTGTGTGCTTGCTGCAAAAGATATAGTGGACAGCAGGAAGGAGATTAACTAAGAAAGAAAAGGATAATGCTCAAAATCTATCCTTTCACTATCTTTACCGCATGCAAAGTTTTGTAGTGTCGGCCAGAAAATATCGCCCTGTAACATGGGATGATGTGGTGGGGCAGGATCATGTGGTTACTACGCTCAGGAATGCTATTAAAACAAATCATCTTGCACAATCTTTTTTATTTTGTGGACCCCGGGGTGTAGGTAAAACTACCTGTGCAAGAATACTTGCTAAAACCATTAATTGCGAAAACCTGCAGGAAGATGGTGAGGCATGTGATGTTTGTGAAAGCTGTAAAACTTTTAGGGAAAACGCCTCTTTTAATATTCATGAAATTGATGCTGCAAGCAATAATTCAGTTGAAGACATCCGCAGTTTAACTGACCAGGTTCGGTATGCACCACAGGCAGGAAAATATAAAATTTATATTATTGATGAAGTACACATGCTGAGTGCTGCGGCTTTTAATGCATTTTTAAAAACACTGGAAGAACCTCCAGTGTATGTAAAATTTATTCTTGCCACTACGGAGAAACACAGAATAATTCCAACTATTTTAAGCCGCTGCCAGATATTTGATTTTAACCGCATCAAAGTAAAAGATATGATGTTGCAGTTAAAAAAAATATGCAAAAAAGAGAAAGTGCAAATTGATGATGACGCTTTGCATTTAATTGCGCAAAAAGCAGATGGCGCTATGCGGGATGCACTGAGCATTTATGACCGTATTGCATCAATAGGAAATACAAAAATTACGGCTAAAGATGTAATTGAAAATTTAAATATTCTTGATTACGATTATTATTTTAAAATAACTGACGCCTGTGTTGCTGAAGATGCTGCTCAATGTTTATTACTGTATGCTGAAATATCAAATAAGGGTTTTGATGGTGATACATTTATTATCGGGTTAGCAGAACATATGCGCAATTTATTAGTATGCAAAGATGAACACACTTTACAGTTACTGGAAGCAAGTGATGTAGTTATTGAAAAATATAAAGAACAATCGAAAATTATAACAGCTTCATTTTTATTGTCAGCTCTTAATATTTTAAATCAGGCAGATGTACAGTATCGCATCAGTAAAAATAAAAGACTGCATGTTGAATTGGCATTAATGAAACTCTGTTATATTCACAATGCAATTCAGACAAACGGAAGCATCCAAAAAAAAACTTTCATTGAAGCGCCCATTCAAAAATTACAACCTATAGAAAAAAGAAATGCTGAGAATGTAGCTTATATCCGCACAACAACTAAAACAGACATTGCCAAAGAACCCGTTGTTCAGCCCGAAACCATCAGCATACCAAAAAAGGGAAACTTGCGGAATAAAATTTTGCAGAATGAAAATGCTGCAGAAATTTCGGATATAAAAGAAAAAATTAACCCGGAAGATATTATTTCCATTACACCTGAATTATTTTTTATGGCATGGAAACAATTTGCTGACGGAATAAGAAAAGACCATCAGCGTATTGCTGTGGTAATGGATCATGCTGCGGTGAGTATTGATGAAAAAAATACCATTGATGTAAAATTAGATTCGCAAACTGAAGTAACCATGTTGCGGGAAATTTCGCAGCAACTTTTAAAATTTTTGCAGGAGGCAGCAGAGAATAAAAATATTCAAATTACGTTTAGTGTGAACGCCATAAAAAATGGTGCACATAAACCATATACTATTTTAGAAAAGTATAAAAAAATGGAAGAATTGAACCCGCTCATCCGTGAATTAAAAGATACATTAGGGTTTGAATTAGATTACTGATTCTGCCGGATGCTTCCATCTGGCAAAAAAAATAAAAACGATAATGCCGTATGAAAAGATCCGGCGGAAGAATAAACAACAAAAACCGGATGGAAGCATCCGGTAAAAACTAAACCAACATTAAAATGAAAAAAATTCTATTATCCTTTGCAATTGCATGTTTAACTTTTATTTCAATTGCACAAAACTCATCTTCATCATCCACCAATAATAATAATTCAGGCACAAACCAAAAACCGCCTCCTGGAATTCCGATGCAGGTGGAACCGGGCACACAACCGGGATATAAAGATCCGATTGAGATTTATAAATTAAATCCAACCCAACCATCAAAACCGTTTGATCCAACTAAAGTAAATAATTACCCTTTTTATTCTGTTCCGGGAGATCCCACTCAGGCAAGGATTTATAAATTGAAAAACGGCTTAACTGTTTTTTTATCACAAAATAAATTAGAGCCCAGAATTCAAACATTAATTGCAGTAAAGGCAGGGAGCAAAAATGATCCGAAGGAAACAACAGGGCTTGCACATTATCTTGAACATATGATGTTCAAAGGAACAGGAAATGTTGGTTCAACAAACTGGCAGCGGGAAAGAGGAATGATCATGGCTATTGCGGGATTATATGAAAAACATCGCAATGAAAAAGACCCGCAAAAGAAAAAAGCAATTTATGCTGAAATAGATAAGTTGAGCCAGGATGCAGCAAAATTTGCAATACCAAATGAATATGATAAAATGATTTCTATGCTTGGAGCAAAAGGAACAAATGCATACACTAGCAATGAGCGTACAGTATATGTAAATGATATTCCTTCAAATGAAATGGAAAAATGGCTCATTCTTGAAAGCGAACGTTTCCATCAGTTAGTATTGCGATTATTTCATACAGAATTAGAAGCGGTATATGAAGAATATAATATGGGACAGGACAGGGATGGAAATAAAGCATATAAAGAATTTATGAAAGCATTATTTCCAACACATCAATACGGAACACAAACAACAATTGGAGAAGGCGAACATTTAAAAAATCCTTCCATGAATAATATTGTTGCTTACTGGACAGCTTATTATGTTCCAAACAATATGGCCCTATGTTTAAGCGGTGATCTTAATTATGATGTTGCAATACAAATGATAGATAAATATTTTGGAAATTATTTACCCAAACCTGTTCCACCGTTTAAAGTAACAAGTGAAACACAGCTCACCGAAATACAACGCAGGGAAGTTTTTGGGCAGGAAGCAGAAAGTTTATCAATGGGGTATCGTTTACCTGGTGCAAAAACAAGTGATATAACCGTTGCAAAATTAGCGGCAGGTATTTTATCAAATGGTCAGGCAGGTTTAATTGATCTTGATCTCGTACAGGAACAAAAAGTATTATACGCAAATGCATTTACCTATGAATTAACTGACTATGGTGTGTTTTGGTTAAGTGCTGATCCTAGAGAAGGGCAAACATTGGAAGATTGTGAAACCCTCTTATTACAGGAAATGGAAAAATTAAAAAAAGGCGAATTTGATGAGTGGCTTATTGATGCAGTTGTGAATGATAAAAGACTTGCACTTACAAAATCTTATGAAAATAACGGGAGCAGGGCAAGTGCTTTTGTTGATTGCTTTATAAAAGGTCTTGATTGGAAGTATTATAGTTCTGAATTAGACCGCATGCAAATGCTTACGAAACAAAATGTAATGGATTTTGCAAATAAGTGGTTGCAGAATTATGTGATCGTTTATAAAAGACAGGGTGAAGATAATAATGTAGAAAAAGTAGATAAGCCGCAAATTACCCCAATTGAAGCAAACAGGGATAGCTCATCTAAATTTTTGCAGGACTTTGAAAAAATTCCTTCCATGCAAACAGCTCCTGATTTTGTAAAATATAATGAAAGAATTAAAACACAAACGTTAAATAGTGGTGTTGATGTGAGTTATATAAAAAATGAACTCAACCAATTATTTGAACTTTATTATATTCTTGATATGGGAAGTGAAAATGATAAAACATTATCGCTTGCAATTAATTATTTACCATATCTCGGAACAGAGAAATATACACCTGCAGAATTACAGAAAGAATTTTTTAAATATGGATTAAGCTTTAATGTTTTTGCATCTGCAGACAGAACTTATGTTTCCTTAACAGGATTGGAAAGTAATTTGGAAAAAGGTGTTGAATTATTTGAACATATTATATCAAATGTGGTGGCTGATAAAGATGCATATGAAGAATTAGTAAAAGGAATTTTAAAGGAAAGAGAAGACGCAAAAGCTGATAAAAATACCATTTTAAATGCCGCATTATTTAATTATGCGAAATACGGCAAAGTTTCTCCTTACACAGATATTTTAAGTGAGAATGAATTAAAGAAAATAAAACCGGATGCGCTGGTTGAGAAAATAAGCTCACTTACAGCATACAAACACCGCATCTTTTACTATGGGCAAAAAAATATGGAGGATGTTTTAAATGTGCTGAATGTATATCATAAAACACCTGCTCAATTAAATACTTATCCTGTTGCAAAAATTTATCCTGAACTGGAAACAATAAAAAAGGAAGTATTATTTGTGCATTATGATATGGTGCAGGCGCAGGTAGTGTTTCTCTCGAAAGATAAATTGTTTGATAAAACTTTAATGCCCGAAGCAAGAGCTTTTGGCGAATATTTCGGAAGCGGTCTATCAAGCATAGTTTTCCAGGAAATTCGGGAGACAAAAGCATTAGCATATAGTGCCTTTGCTGGTTTTTCAACCCCGGCAAATACCGATGAAGCACACTATATAAGGGCTGCTGTTTACACTCAGGCGGATAAAATGCAACAGGCAATTGAAGCGATGATGGAAATTATGAATACAATGCCGAAAGCAGAAGAACAATTTAATCAAAGCCGCATGGCAGTGATGAAACAAATTGAATCTGAAAGAATAACAAAAAGCGGTGTGTTCTGGAATTATGAAAGTGCAAAACGC
>JACMJP010000499.1 GCA_014380545.1 Chitinophagales bacterium
TGATTGCAGTATTGCATATCGTTAATATTTTATGGCGGGAAAACAAACCCTTTGCGCCTTTACGATTTGTTTCAAAATTCCAGTCAGCAATTGGTTCAACACCTGATATGCTTCCCCTGTGTAACCAAACCCTGCCTTCATTTTTTTGAGGGTTGTCGTATTCATGTGCACCTATAATAAGGTCATCAAAACCATCTCCATCAACGTCGCCTTCAATGGACACACATCTTCCATAACCGGAAGAATCCTGACCACCATAAGAAACAAATGAAGGGGTGGTTAATAAGCCGGAAGGAGAACCATGAAAAACAAACACAGCTCCTTCTCCACTATGTGTATTGGTATATTCAGGGGCTCCAATTGCAATATCGCTGAATCCATCACCATTTACATCACCATTCCCGCTAACCCAAAATCCAAAGCCAGCATGACTTTGACCACCGGTATGTTTCCATGCATAAGTTGTAGAAAGCGGGTCTATTGTAACGGGAAATTCTGCATTGCGAACATCAACATTTAATGCGAGCTGATTTCCATTTAAACTCATATTTGCTTGCAATGGTTTACCATTCTTATCCCATACTTTCAGATCGCTGTATTTGTATAACTGAGAATTATTTTTTGATAATATCAATGTATTACTTTTTAAATGCGGATTTAATTTGGATTCTATATTCAGAATCACAGAAACATTTTCCGCTTGCTCAGGTGCGCTTTTTACAATAAAGTTTTGGCGGATACCATCAGTTGTATTGATATATTCAATCGAAAGGTTATTATAATTGTAGATAAGTTTGTTTGCTTCCACATCAGTGCTAATCAGATCGCCTGTATGCATGTTTCCCAAATTTGAATTAACAGAATGAAGCATTAGAGCGGCATTCCATTTATCATTATTTGCATCCATACCACTTACTTCCATACTGCCGGGCGTAACCTCAGTGCTTAAGGCATGCGCTTTATTAAATGTTACGAAGTTGTTTTTCCCAATAGAGGTGAATTTATATTGCGCTGCTTCGATAGAAGATTGAATTTCTGACAGCCAGCTTTGCTGAACATTTCCTTTTATAACTGTTTCGGGTTTTTCGTTACCAGGAAGAGGATTATTTGCACTGATAGTTTTTTCTTCAACAGAAAAATATTTATTGGTAAAGAAGAGAGTTCCTGTCAATAATAATACTGTAAGAAAAATGGGTAATTTGTGTTTTAAGTCTACTTTCATACATGTAAATTTTAAGTGTTTGAAATTTGGGGGTGTCTTCAAGGCATATTCCTCCCCGGAAATATACGATTCAAATTTACGGATTAATTGACTGTCTGCAAAATGATTTTAGTCAATTCTTAATGAATTAATCAACATTTAAAACGCTTTTGCTTAAAACGTTGAATAAATACTAAAACAAAATCCTTAATACTGCTGCAAAATTCCTTCCCGCCTGCGGAAAATACCCGTTCATCTCCCGCTCAACTCCTTCATAGACGTAAAGGTAAACCCATGCGTTGGACTCATATTCGTTGTCTAAGATATTTTGAACAGTAAAACCTAAATTGAGTTCACGAAAAGTTTCTGACCGGTGTGTATAAAAAAGAATTATCTCGCTTACGAGATACTGATCAAGGCTGCGGCCAGCATTTGATGTGTTATCAATGAACTGCCGGCTTACATATTTTGATTGCAGTGCAATTGAGCATCTATTGCCTCTTTTTATTTTCGGGCTTTCTTTATTAAGAAAAATAAATTCCAGGCTATTCGAAGCAACTAATGAAGGAGAAAATGCGATTTCCGTTTCCGTAAATGTTTCTGAAATTTGTTCACCGGTATCCCAGTTATCAATAAATGTTGTGTGTTCATTAATTACATTTTTACTAAATGCAGCATTTGCTTTCCAGTTTAGTTTATCTGCAAATGTTCTTGCCCAGCTTAATTCAATTCCCGTTCTGTAGCTCTCAGGAACATTTGTTCTTGTGTATGCACCAACATCATTTATTTCGCCCCTAAGTACTAACTGATCAATATAATACATGTAATAAATATTTGCCTGTAACTGCCATCCGTTTAAATTCAATTTATGTCCTGCTTCAATATCATATACAATTTCCGGTGATGGACGGCTGTTAGGTGAAGACTCTGTATAATCATCACGGTTTGGTTCTTTCCCCGATTTGGCAAAAGAGAGATAAGATAAATTTTTTGAATTGTAAGAATAAGAAAAACCGAGTTTCGGGTTAAAAAATAAAAGATCAACATTTTGATCAACAGGATTTGCATTTTCATCATATCCCAGGAAACTGTAATCAACAGTTCTCAATTGCAGGTCAACATAACTCAATAATTTTTCATTGATATTATAATTCGTTATTACATACACATTCGCATCATTCTTTGTTGCATCATTTCTGTACCACTCATAATTGTAACCAAACTGTGTTGCGTATTCACTCCAGATCACTTTTCCGAAATGATCTCCTGTATGTTGATATGCGGCAGCACCGATAGATAAATCGAAATTATTTCTGAATTGTTTATTATATTGCAAATAAGCTCCGTAAAAATCACTATCAAGCCATTTTTGTGTGATAAGATCAGAAGTAAAAACAGTATCACCTGAAAAAATAAAATCATTTACAGCATAATCAGAAAAGAACTGGTCCTGTTCGAATTGTTCATAATATCCTTTTCCTTTTGTATAATTTAAAGTAAGTGTAATATCAGCATCTTTTTTAAAATACAAAGTATTGTGCCACTGATAATGTGTTTGTGTATAATTATCTGTTTGATTTTCGTAAGTGTATGGATTAAATGTTCTGTTTGTTTCCAATAAATCTTTTGGAACTCCGCCCCAGCTTTGATAAGTCCTTTCTTCTCCTGAAAAAATATTTAATATTGAAGAATACTTATTTGTTTTATAAGCCGCCGTAATTGCAAATGAAGTTAAATCTGCAAATGAACGGTCAATAAAACCATCAGAATTTATTTTAGATATTCTTCCTTCCAGAAACCAGTTATCATGTATTCTTCCGGTTCCAAAAGCAGCAGATGCTTTTAATAAATTAAATGAACCAACACCAAACGAAATATTTCGAAAAGGTTTTTCTTCTAATTTGTTGGTATAAATATTTATTGCTCCACCTAAACTGCTGATACCATTCTGTGATGTTCCAACACCTCTTTGAATCTGAATATCGTCCACACTTTCTGCGAAATCAGGAATATCCACCCAATAAGTTTGCTGGCTTTCGGCATCGTTATACGGAACTCCATTTAATGTTACATTTACTCTCGTAGCATCGCTTCCTCTTATTCTTATTCCTGTGTAACCAACTCCATTTCCGGCATCAGAAGTAACTACAACACCTGGAGTAAATTCAATTAGTTGCGGCATGTCTTCACCAAAATTATTTTTATTTAATTCAGATCCTGAGATATTTGTTGTAGTAATTGGGGTATGATAATCCGCTCTTGTTCCTGTGATAATTATTTCCCGAAATATCATATTTCTAGGTGTCATATAAATTAAATATGCAAACTCATTGTTTTTGTTAATTGAATTCAAATCTTCTTTTGTAATAACAAAATCATAAGCTAAATGATATGCATACGGGATTTCAATCTTATTTAATTCGATGTTGAAATATCCCGAAGAGTCAGAAGCAATATAATTATCGGATTCTTTAAATATCACGATGGCACCTTCAATTGCTTTATTTGAGGAGCTATCAATAATATATCCCGAAATTTTAACCTGGCTAAAAGCAACGGCCGTACTTTGAACAATAAGAAGAAACAAAATTATTTTTTTCATAACAAAGGCTTTTAAAAAAAACCGGGAGAAGGAGCCTTTGTTTCCGGGAGAAAAAATTACCTATATTCCTATGCAGCATTACCTGCTCAGGTTCTTTGGGTTTAATCTCAGAACCGCCTGAAGCGGAACACCCCATCCATGAGAAAGCACAAATATATATAGCAATTCAATAAAGAGTGAAATTATTTTCAGAACATACCGCCCTGAGGAGCTAAATAAAAATTTATTTTTTGCATTCTTTCTTCAACACTTCCTGCTAATTCAACAAATCTTTTTCCATATTGGCGGAGATCTTTTTTATACAGCTCATAAATTATATCTCTTCGGTTTGCATCTTCTCTTTGCGGATCTGCCTGCCATGGAAAATCAGGGGTACATAAAAAATAAATATCCGTATTACGCATAATAAGTGCATCTGTAAGCCATTTTTCAGATCGATTGAATTTATCCTCACACCAGATTTTATTTGTGAGTATATCAGTATCACAGATTAGAACAGGTGGATGTTTTGCCTTGATCTTTTCTTCTTCTGCCATTTGTAATAACGCAATATTTACAACATCATCATAGGTATATAATCTTTTTAACGAATCTAAATACTCCCGTGCTACTTCTTTTACATAAGGCACATGCAAATCATTTGCAAGCAATATCGCCAGCGTTGTTTTTCCTGAACATTCAGGCCCTGTTAAAACTATCTTCATCATATTTTTTGTTCCTGCTTATACCTTTTTTGTAATTTGTTATACCAGGATAAAAATCCTGCTATTGCAATAATAGTGAAAATTAAGTATTGAAATGCTGTAAAATACAATCCCTTATAAATGCAAAGCGGAATTGCAGCAGCATCACCTATTATCCAAAAAATCCAATTCTCAATTTTTTTTCTTGCCATCAGTATCATCGCAATAAAAAAAACGGCGGTAATTGAACCATCCCATAACGCCACATCACTATTAGTGTAATTTTTCAGAATAAATACTAGTATGATAAAAATTATTGCAGTGTATAACATAAACATCAGGTTCTCTCTCAAACTATTAAAAGATATTTCAGCTTGTTCGTTATTTGAAGTTGTATTTTCGTTTTCATCAAAAATGAGATCCATCGGTTTTTCATTTTCCTGTATTGATTGTGCTTCAAGTTTTCGCTGTACTATTCCTCCCTTTTTCCAATAATACCAGCCGTAAATACTCATAACAAAATAATAAAAATTGATGGCGGCATCAGCATATAATTTTACATTTAAGAATATATAAACATAGATAAGCACACTGATAATACCCACAGGATAAACAAGTATATTTTCTTTTTTCGCAAACCATACACTTGCAATTCCTGTGATTACTGCAACAATTTCAGGAATTGTCATTGCTATCATTTCCTGTGTAAAAATATCTTGCACATCCATCAGCGATAAAAATAAATAGAAACGGGAGAGAAAATAAATTTTCTCTCCCGTTTTCAAGGACTACTGTATGTAATTAGCTTCCAAAAACTTTTTCAAGTAAGTCTGTTACCTGGTGACTAACATCTGTTCTTATTTTCTCTTCCTCCTGTCCTACTAAAACAAATAATCCACCCAAAGCTTTATTTGTTGTATAATTTGCGAGGTCAGTATCAACATCATCCGTAAAAGGAATTGAATTATATAAATCTATAACATCTTCCCAGGCTTGCTGTGCACCCACACTTTCAAGTGATTCCTGTATATCAGGTTTAAATGCATCATATAAAGATGAAAAAGTATTGATACGCAAATAATTTGTTGCCGCTGTGTCCTCACCATTTAAGATATCCCATGCATCATCAAAACTAATCCCAACTATTGCATCTTTAAAAATTGGCATTGCTTTATCAGCAGCATCTTCAGCAGCCCGGTTTAATTTTTCAATAAGTATATCAATCAATTCATCACCTCCGGGAACAGAAGCTAAAACCGTTTCCACTACACTTGCTTCTTCAGGAAATGCAATTTTAATTAACGCATTGCCATAATATCCATTAAATTTAGAACCTTGTGTTACAGCTGTATCTGTTCCAACATTCAAAGCCTCCTTTAACCCAGCAATTACTTCTTCATCGGTTAATTCACTTGTAAGGTCATCAAGATTTAATTCATCGCATGATGAGGTAAAAATGGAAGTGGATAATAAAATAATAAATGCCAAAGAGAGTTTTTTCATATAAAATTTTTTAGCCCGGGTAACAAAATATTATGCCAAAGATAGCTGTTATTAAATCTTCATTCATCGGAAACTAATTAAATCTGTCTTTGGTTGAGCGCTATTGATGAAGATAATTTTACGCAACAAATTCTTAGAAACGAATGAATGGAACAATGAGATGTATGGGAGTTGCTGCTATCAGTATCTTCTTTCTTTTAAGTACGCAATCCTGTAAGCATGATCCTTTTGGTATTGTGGTAGATATTCCCGGCATTGATACCGGAACGAATGTAATACAAGATCCATGTGATCCTGATAGTATTTATTTTGAAAATGATGTGCTTCCTATTCTTGTTTCCAATTGTGCTATAAGCGGATGCCATGATCCTGAGGAACACGAGGAAGGAATTATTTTGAGTAGTTATGAGGACGTAATGAACAGTGATGTAATTGAAAATGGCGATCCTTTTGACAGTGAAATGATAGAAAAAATATTAGATGATGACCTTGACGATAGGATGCCACCACCACCGAATGCCCCATTAAGCAGTGATGAAGTGAATATACTTATTGCATGGATAGAGCAGGGTGCTTTAAATAACGGATGTGAAGATTGTGATACTGCAGCCATTACATATTCAGGTACTATTTCTCCGATAATTAATAGTTATTGTCTTGGCTGTCATTCAGGTTCAGAACCTTCAGGCGAAATTGATTTATCAACTTATGGAGGTGTTTTAGATGTGGCGGAATCCGGACAATTGGAAGGTGCACTTAATGGATATTCAGGATTTACACAAATGCCATTCGGCAGTGATCCGCTTCCGCAATGTAAAATTGATCAGATCGTTACCTGGATAGAATCAGGAAGTCTGAACAATTAAATATTAAATATTCTTGTGATATTCCAGCATGTATAATGAAATGCGTTTATTCATTTATCTTCGCTTTTACATTTCAAAATGTGCACAATGAGATTTAATATGCTTAAAAAAATTCATTTAGTTGCTGCTGTACTTTTTATTTCATGTAGCTTTTTTTATTCCTGCTATTATGATAATGCTGAATTTCTTTTGTCAGAAACTATTTGCGATACAACAGCAGTTTCTTTTTCTGCTGATATAGTTCCGATACTGCAAACATATTGTTACAAATGTCATAGCATTGAAATGGCTGACGACCAGGGAGAAGGATATATTCTTGAAACATATGCTTTGTTAATGGAAAGTACAAATGGCGAAACATTAGTAGATGTTGTTGACTGGATAGATGGAGGAGCGAACAATATGCCTAAGAGTGGCTCTCAACTACCCGCATGTGAAAGGGCATTAATAAGAAATTGGGTTGCGCAGGGTGAACTTGATAATTAATATTTGGATCTTAAATTAAAAATTATCAGGATATATTTTAATCTAAATTATTATTGATTTACATTTCGCATTCAATTCTAAAATGTATGAAATTAAATTTACTCATTATCACTATCCTCTTAGCAATAAAATTATTCAGTCAGAATATTGAATATGCAACACAAACATTTAAAGACACAAGAATTATAAACGGGCAAAGTGTTGAAAATACCACTCAGGGTACTTGTACATTTATTATTTCGCATCGCTTTGGTGACATTTATCAAAATAACCCATCCAGTATATTGTATAATTTTTTTGGATTCAGCGGAGGAGCAAATATGCGTATCGGTTTAGATTACGGAATAAGGAACTGGTGGGAAATTGGCGCAGGAAGAAGTAATCTTGATAAAACCTATGACCTTTTTACAAAATTGAGAATTACAAGGCAAAGTAAAGGAGATAAAAATTTCCCTGTAACTATTTCTGCTTATGGTGATATTGCAATAGTAACAGATACCTCTAATGCTTTACTGGATACTTTTTTTGTTGACAGATTCAGTTATACGGGTCAGTTATTAATTGCAAGAAAATTCAGTGAAAGATTATCTCTGCAATTAATGCCTACATTTATTCACCGGAATTTAGTAGAGACAGCTGAAGAAAAAAATGACGCCATTGCTATTGGCGGTGCAGTAAGATTTCAGCTTACAGATAACGTTGCTTTAAACGGTGAATATTATTACACACTGCCTGACCAGCTTCCGGCAGGATTTGATAACAGTGCTGCATTAGGGGTTGATATTACAACCAAAGGACATGTATTTCAATTACAACTTACAAATTCACCTTATTTGATTCCTGAGTATTTCATAGGAAAAACAACAGGTAAAATAATTGATGATGATGCAAACGGGAAATTTGATCTGAACATCCGCTTCGGATTTAATATTTCACGAAATTTTAAAATCGGAGGACGGCAGTATTAATGGAATGATGAATAATAAATAATAAATAGTGAATAATAATTTTATTGCACATTATTGAATTAGCACATTAATTACTCTCTGCTATGCGCAATAATTTTCAAGGGGTCATCATATTTTTCCTGATATAAAGAAATAGTTTCTTTCACTTCACCATTTGCAACTGCTGATAAAGCATAGATAGTATAATAATTTCCAAAACCAACACCGCCTTCTGTACCTACATTACAACTTGATTTCGCTTCATCAATTGTATAACCACTCATTTCTCCTGTGTGCATTGCTGTTGATGATAACATTTCAATCCAAGTTTCCTTTGGCGTAATTGCAAGTGCCTTTTCATTACATAAGGAAACTGCTGCTTCATAATTTTTAACTGCAATTGCTTCCATGTATGTAGCTGTAACATTCTGCGCCTGGGTAGTATTGTCAATATATTTAGCAGATTTAGGTGTACGATAATAACTAAAGATGCGCATTACATCGTCATCGTCTTTAACTAAAGTAATTGAGTCAGTTGTATTTCCATATTCATATGCAACATCATACTTCATAGTAATAGTTGTCCCGGTTTCGGTTGATTTATTAATATTCCATCCGCTTTCCTTTTTATAAGAATTTAATGTGCCTAATAATCCAAGATTATTTTCTATAAATGATTTCCATTCCTCTCTGCTTTCTGCTGTAAATGCATCAGCGGAACAATTATTTAACGCTTTATCAACATCCCCCTGTTTTAGTGCATCATAAAATGCGGCCATTGTTGTTTCAGCACTATCGTTATCTTTTCCGGCACCGCAGGATGTTATAGATAATATTGCTAATACAAAATATAAAAAGAAAGCTACTTTTTTCATACACGGTTATTTAAGTTTCGCAAATGTAATTGTTTTAGATATTATTATTTCCCAAAACCATTCATAAATTTGCAA
>JACMJP010000500.1 GCA_014380545.1 Chitinophagales bacterium
GCCGGAATAGTTTTATTACTGGGTATTGATACTTTTCTTGATATGGGAAGGAGTGCAACGAATGTTATTGGAAATGCAATTGCAACAGCGGCAGTAAGTAAATGGGAGAAGGCGCTGGAAGATTAATTAATGCGCTCAATAGCTAATGAGCTAACGAAATACATTTATTTGCAGCAACTTCTGTGATGAAGCAAACCTTTCCATCTATTTAGCAATCTGACTATAGTAACTAATCCGTATTTTTGATAAATAACATAATTACATGCATCGTTTTATTTTTTTATTTTTTATTGCTGTTTCCGTTGTTTCCTGTAAAAAGGATTTTATTCCTGATGGAGATGCAATAGATGAAAATGCGTTCATGAACCCAGAAAATTTAAAAGTATTAATTGTGGGTGGATTGGAATGGGAAGATCCTTATCTGGAGTCTTTCAGCAAACATCACAGAAAGGATGCAGAGCTCGAACAAACATTTTTAAATCTTGGTGTTGCTACTGAAAATATTATTTCTTTATATGATGAAGAAAATACGCTTGAAAGTATGTATGCTGCATTTGATTCCATCGCAGTAATGAGTGATGCAGAAACGCATTTTATATTTTATTTTTCAGGCCATGGTTTTCCGGGCTATAATTATATTAATGATCATGAGAGTATTTACTTTGCAAATTATGATATCAATAGCTGGTATCCTGAATCAACAGGATTCAATATTGATTATATAGGGGATGAATTTATAAATAAATTTAAAGGCAATGCGGTTCTATTTATGGCAGATTGTTGCATGAGCGGTGGTTTAATAGAACAGGCACAGAAATTTTCAAATAAAGGAATAAAGGCAGCAGCAGTTACCTCCAGTGCAGCATCAAACTGGAGCACAGGCAACTGGACCTTCACACAAAAAGTAATTGATGCACTGAATGGAGATAGATATATTAATTTAAATGGCGACAGGGAAATTACTTATGCTGAAATGATCTCTGAAATTAATTTCTCCATGCGCAATAATGAAAGACAGAAATACGGTGCTTCATTTTTTAATTGGAGTACTGAAGAAGTAATTGTAAAAACAAATAATAAAAAAAATACTTTGGATACCGAAAATTTTTATAACGGGCAATATGTTTTTGCAAAACATAAGAAGAATTATTACCCTGTTCAAATAACAGGTGAAAAAAACGAAATGCTGCAATGCAGGTTTTATAATTATGCGGATTATGAAAACTGGACTGTTGATACGGACAGTATTAAAATTCCTTATTATGTGGAATATAATATAGGAGATATTGTGAATATAGAAAGCTTCAAAGAAAAAACTGCAACTATAGAAGCAACAGAAGACGGATTTTATAAAGTGGTTGAAGTTGGTGGAACAGGAACATTATGGTTAACATATGAAAGGCTTTCAAACGGAACAGAACAACCTGTAACTATCCTTAATGAAAATGGAAATTGGGTTCCTGGAAAAATATTGGCTACTGATGCCGATGCGTATTTCATTACCTACGATGACAGGAATTTTCAATGGGATGAGTGGGTAAATGCAGACAGAGTTGAATTTTAGATTTATTCCGGGTATTTTTCTTTTCCTAACCTAATTAAATTTTTTCTTTCACAACATTGAATTAATGAAATGACGTTTAATTGCGCAAAATACCTTGTTTAAAGCGATAATACCTTATTAGCCTTCATTACTGTTTCTTTCTTGTCTGTCACTTTATAATTTTTTAACCGGGATAAATGAAATTTGATGTTCTCCGTAATTTTCTTTTAAAGCCTCTAATGGCAAGGGTTTCATGGAACGAAGTCACTTTTGCTTATTCTGTGAAAGAAAAAATATATAAGAAAGACCAAAAGTATCACAGGCATTCAAATATGAGAGAACTTTGCTTCATCAAATAAGATAGAAAATTATGAATCGCACACTTAACACACTATTACTCATCCTTACAATTACCTTCTCTGTAAATGCAAATACTTCTTTACAGGAGCGCTTACAAAGCCCGGTTTATATTGTAATGGAAACAAATGATGAAGTATACAATGAATCAGTAACGCAGGCAGTTGAGAATTACTGGGAGGCAAGTGCCTATACTTTCATTACAAAGAAAGAATATGAGACGGCTAAAGGTAAATCTCAGAATATTTTTTTAATTAAGAATGAAAACCAGGCTGCTGAAGATGAAGGAACCATGATATATGAAGATGTAATGAAGCTTGTTTATTTTGTAAAGAAAGGAAGATTAGTATATACTGTAGCAGGCACACCTATATTAGATGAGAATAATGAGATGAGCACTTCAGTAATAAATGCTGTAAGAGTTTTACAGGATAAATTACATTTCATGATGTTTAAGGAAGAAAAAAACACTGCTTTCGCAAGTTATGATAAAGAAGTGAAATCAAAAACATCCATTCTTAAAGTAAAAACATTATATATTGTGAAAGAAGATATTGATGCTACAGCAACTTTAGAAGAAATAGCAGCTTTATATGATGGCGATTTAAAAATTGTTACAAAAGAAGAATTACAAAATATTGTAAACAGCAAAACTGATGATGCTTTATATATTGCTATAAATAACAGAAAAACATCTAACGTAAGTTATGTAAATACAAAACAAGTTTTTATGGCATCAACAGGTGAATTAATTTATAACGAAGAAACTACCTCTATAAAACCACAAGGGTTAACAAAAAAAGACATGAAGGAATTGTCAGAATAATTGCGTAATTGATTTCATGAGTATCACACACCACCAGGGCAGCGGGAGATTAATGTTTAAAGTGCCTCCAGGAACACAATTAATTTCTCTCGCTGCCCTTTATTTAAATTTGCAAAGTAGCTTTTAGATTTTTCTGCTTCTCCTCCGTGCCACAAAATTGCTTCCGTTAGATTCCTTGCTCTTCCATCATGCAAAAAGATTGTATGGCCATTTGCAACTTCAGTTAAACCAATTCCCCATAAAGGCCGTGTTTTCCATTCGTTGCCTGTTGCTAAATAATCAGGACGGTTATCAGCTAAGCCTTCTCCCATATCATGCAATAAAAGATCTGTATAAGGATAAATTGTTTGATTACTTAATTCAGGAATTCCCGGAAGAACACCAGTTGTAAATTTTTGTACATGACAACTATTACATCCCGATTCAAAAAAATATTTTTTTCCTTCCATTACATCGGCATTATCTAAATTTCTTGGTGCCGGTACTGCTAATGTTTTAACATAAAAAGAAACTACATCAAGATTTACAGCATCAATTTCAGGATCATCAGTTAAAGCATCGCACTGTGTTTGTCCATCACAATTTTCTTTTTGAAATAAAGGGCTTGTTATTCCCATATCACCATTAAAAGCTGCTGCAGTTTGCTGATCTAAATTTGGCTGGTTTGCTTTCCATCCAAATCTTCCGAGAATGATACTTTCAGTTACCACATCAAATACATAATTTGCTTTTCCTGAAATACCATCCTTATTTGCATCAGTTTCATCAGCATAAAATAATATACTATTTTCAGGAATTCCTTCCAGTAATCCTAAACCAAAAACAGGAGGCGCTACTCTTACACTTAACAAAACATCACCGGGAATTGCAGCGTAAGTATTAATTATTTGATAAACGGGCTTGCGCAAATAAACAATTTGTCCATCAGGAAAATAAAATGGTTCTTCAATATAATTTATTGATATGTCTCCTTCAGGCAGTACACCAAATATTGCTTTGTTTTGTAATTGTAAACCATAACCCGGAATTGCAAGCGGCGCATTATGAATATCCATTCCCGGGATACTTATTCTAAAGACTGTTGGTTTATTTCCCCTGCCATCTAATGTATGACAACCTACGCAACTTACATCATTAAAAATAGGACCTAAACCACTATTAACAACTGCAGGTGCTGTAACAAATGTTGCTTCAAATTCTGCATCACCATCAAAATGTTTTTGCAAATTATCTCCGCTTAAATTATCGGCTGGGGTGGAGAATGCAGCTGATGATGCATCAAAAATTGTTGTTGCCCCACCCGCATTATATTCTTCAGGATTAAACCAGTCCGACAAAACATTCTCATCAACAGAACATGCATGAATAATAAAAACAAAACCTGCAATAATAAATATTGCAAGTTTTGTTTTATTTACTGTTATTAATTTACTCATTATTGATTACGCATTCTCACAATTCATCAATAATTGGTTTTACTTCTGTTTCCAATAATGTTTGCAGATCTCTTACAGCAGTTTGTGCAGCACTCACTTCATCAGGATTTATAAATATTGCATCAGTAAATGTTCCGGGAATATTTCCGATCGCATCAATTGCATTGTGAATTGCATCATGCACTTCCTGTTCTAATTCTGCATCAACAGAAAGAATAAAATCAGATACACCTGCCTCGTCTGTTAGGTATTTTCCATCAAATAAATTTTCTATACTACGAATATTATCCTGGAAATCAGATTTACTATTTGCACTGAAACGACTTTCCTCCAGTGTAATATCTCCTTCACTTAACGGATCATTTATTTTTCCGTTTGCAACTTCATCAGCAATGGCTATCATACCATTTACAATTTCCTGCATTGCACTTTTCTGGCTCACATAAATACTTCCGGCTTCACCGGCATTTGAAATATTTGCTGCGAAATTTTCATGTGCAGGCGACCAGCTTTCAAATAGAATATCAATGGCGCCTTCTATACTTTGCGTTACGGCAATTAAATATTCAAATTCCCTTTCTGTAAAATCATCAACTGTTTTATTTCCATCTGTTCCCCAAATTAAATATTCAATTGTATGAAAACCTTTTAATGTTCCTTCCAATCCGTCAATATAATCTTTTGTTAATGCATCAGCACTCGCCAATACAGCATCAAGATCAACAGTGTTTACAGGCCAGCTATCTATTGAAGGATCAATTCCCGCTGTAGAAACAGGGCCAAATAAAAATCCTTCACTTTGTTCCCAGGGGCTCCGGCAAACTCTCCATGCTTCCTTCGCTGCTTCATGATATTCCGCTGTTTGATTACTCTCCAATTCATTTATTGCATCTAATAATGTTTCTGCTTTTTCATGCAAGTCTTCATACGTTGCCGTAATTACTTTTTCTGAAACATTTGTAAGTATTGAAGAAAAATCATATTCCGTTACCGGATTATTATTTTTATCATCGCATGCAAAAAATAAAACACTTGTTGCGCTGATGCTGATTATTAATTTATTTTTCATATTGTTATTTATTTTTTATAATTAATTAAAATTGAAATGCAAGTGCTGTTGTATATGTTGTTTCTTTATTCATATCAGGAATACCAATTGTGCGGAAGGTAACATCGCTTTTTATTGCAATATGTTTGTTCCATACATAACTAATTCCCGTTCTTATTTCGTTGCGCTCCCACCTTGGATTATTAAATACATCACCAGTTGTATTGTACATACTATCGTAATAATAATATCCTGCAAAAACATCTAATGTATTATTTTGAATATGCATGAGCGAAAAAATATCATAGGCCAATTCAATTAAATATCCGATAGCTCCGGAGGCAACAGGTGTGCGTTTTACATTCAAATTATTTGAAAGATTTCTGTTTGCATCGCTTATGATATCTGCATTTTGTAAATTACCAATAAGCAATAAAGCATTAATTTTTAACGCACCTATTTTTTGATGTGCATGTAAATCAGCTATCATAACATAAGCATCATCTGTAATATCTTCTTTCGGCCTGTTTGGTGTGCTGTTGCCGATGTATCCGCTGATACCAATTTTTGAATTTTTATTTGTTGCATAATCTATTCTTAAGGCAGCAGCAAAAGCATCTGCACCCACGGTTTCAAATCTCTCCAGCGCACCTCTTTTAATCCAGTTTGCGGAACTGAATTGCGAATTATCCAATGCATTTACAATTACTATTTTGCAATTCCATTTATTAAATTCTAAATCTGCTCCTATACCAGTGCTATACCATGCTGTTGGAATAAGTGTTTGCTCCACATTATTAAATGTGGTTGTAAAATACTGAAGCGGCTCATAAGTATCAGTTACTAAACCTACCGGCACTCTTATTTTTCCGGCTTTTAGTGCTAACCATTTTTTAGCGTTCCATTCAAGCTCCAATTCTTCCAATAAAACTTCACCACCTTTTTCTACTTCCTGTTCAAATTCCCCAAACTCTTCAAATTTATCAAATTCCATTGTTGAACCAGTGCCGCCATGTTCAATCTCAATTTCCATTTCTATTTTCACTTTATCTGAAAAATGGAATTCAGGCTCAAATACAATTCTGTTCAGATCAATGTCGTTATTTTTATCTGTGTAAGTTTCCCAGTCATACATGTTAAAAGTCATTTCTCCGAATACTTCCATGTCTATTCTTCTTCCTTCAAATATTTTCTTGTCTTTAATTGAATCAGTGGCAGATTGAGCAAAAATCTCAATTGTTGTAAAGAAAAACAGAAGGAGTATGAGAGCAGTTCTATTCATTATTTAGAGTTAATCTAAACTGAGCAAAAATACCTTTGTAATACAGAAGCGTCAAATGTTTTAGGATGAAGAAAGACAAAATACCTTAAAGAAGGTAGTGGCGAAATTATATTTAATATAGGGGGAATAATGGAGTAAAGTTTTTTTAATTTACCGCAGGAAAACTACAGTTAATCGTTAAATAAAATTTACTGAAAGAAAACTTTTAATTGGTAAACATGTAATGAATTAATATTGCGGTTTCAAAATTTAGAAGATGAAAGACAGGAAACAGGCTTCCATGTTGTTTATTTTTATAACACTACTTATTGATGTAATAGGTTTTGGAATAATTATACCGGTACTCCCTGATCTTATAAGAGAATTAAACGGAGGAAACTACAGCGATGCATCCCGTATCGGAGGATGGTTATTATTTGCATTTGCTATTATGCAATTTATTTTTTCTCCTATACTTGGTAATCTGAGCGACAGATTTGGCAGAAGACCCGTATTGTTATTTTCATTATTTGGGTTTGGGTGTGATTATTTACTTATGGCGCTTGCACCGGATCTTTTATGGCTATTTATAGGAAGGATGCTTGCAGGAATAACAGGAGCAAGTTTTACAACAGCGGGTGCTTACATTGCAGATGTTTCACCACCTGAAAAGAAAGCCCAGAATTTTGGATTAATTGGCGCTGCATTCGGAATGGGATTTATAATTGGTCCCGCATTAGGTGGTTTGTTGGGTGAATTAGGTTCAAGGGTGCCTTTTTATGGATCTGCAATAATTACTTTTCTCAATTTCATTTACGGTTTTTTTATTTTACCTGAATCGCTTCCAAAAGAACAACGCAGAAAGTTTGAATGGAAAAGGGCTAATCCACTTGGTGCATTATTACATTTAAAAAAATATCCGCTTGCTTATGGATTAATTATATCGCTTATATGTATTTATATTGCTGCACATTCTGTGCAGAGTAACTGGAATTTTTTTACCATGGGCACATTTGGCTGGAGTGAAAGACAGGTGGGCTTATCACTTGCACTAGTTGGTTTATTAGTTGGCCTGGTACAGGGTGTTTTAATACGATATACAATTCCAAAATTCGGACAAAAGAAATCACTATACTACGGATTGGCTTTATATACAATCGGATTAATTCTTTTTGGAATTGCCAGCGAGGGTTGGATGATGTTTGTATTTTTAATCCCTTATTGTTTGGGTGGAATAGGAATGCCTGCATTACAGGCAATCATTTCATCGCAGGTTCCTGCAAATGAGCAGGGAGAATTACAGGGATCTCTCACAAGTTTAATGAGTGCTACTTCCATCATTGGCCCGGTGCTGATGACAAATACGTATGCAGCTTTTACTGCTGAAAATGCTCCTGTTCATTTTGCAGGAGCAGCATTTTTATTGGGAGCAGTGTTTATGTTTGTAAGTATTTTGTTTGCTATGCGCAGTTTGAAACATTATCAGCCAGTTGAACATGAAAAACAATTTGTACCTGATGAAAAAAAACCAGCAATTGATTTAGTAGAATAAACAGTCAGCTTTTGGGATAGATTACAAATTCTCAGGTATTCTCCGTATCTTACCAAATTCTAAAACAAAAGAGTAATATAGTGATGAACAATTCAAGTAAGCGTATCGGCAGGCCGCCGGTGAGGGAAGCAAAATTAAAAGATGGTTTTTATGTAGAGATCCGCAATAGAGGAGCAAAGGAAAGGGGTATTAAAATTCACTGCGCAAACGAAAAAGAATTAGAACTTCTAAAAGCAAGGTACGGAACAACAAAAGATATTGTTGTGCTTGGTGAATACAAGGATAACGAGAAAGTATAAAAATCTCATTTATCAGGAAGCAGAACATGGAAATCGGAACCTCCTGAAGCATTTTTTTCAACCCATATTTTTCCGTGCATTTGTTCTACAATTTTTTTGCAAATAGCAAGGCCTATTCCTGTACCGGGATATTCAGATTTTGTATGTAATCTTTCAAAGATCATGAAGATTTTATACTGATATTCTGTGTCTATACCAATACCATTATCTGATATAATAAAATGATGGTTTGCTGTTTCCTGCTTATAAATTATTATTCCCTTTGGCTGTTTATTCTTATTAAATGTGATAGCATTAAGAATAAGGTTTCTAAACAGGTTCTTAAAGTGTAATGTCGAGCCATTGATAACGGGTAAATTCTTATATTCAATTAAGGCATTTTTTTTCTGTAACTCATCTTCAAGTTCATTTTTAATTTCATCCAATACAGAATGAAGGTCAGCTGTATCATTTGTTTTAACAATATCAATATTTGAAAATGTAATTAACCCACCCAGTAAATTATACATGGTTGCAGTTGCGCCTGTAATGTATTGCATAAATTCTTTTTCATCTGCATCCACTTTGTCTTTTAAGCTGCGTTCAAGCATTGCAACATAAGAGGTAATAGTGCGCAAAGGCTCCCGTAGGTGATGCGATGTTACATAAGTAAACTGGCTCAATTCATCATTATATGCCTTTAATTTCAGCGCATAATTTTCAATTTGTTTATTTTTTTCTTTCAGTAATATTGTTTCCAGTTCTTTCTTTTCCAGTTCAAATTGATTTCTTGCTTTTAATATTGCCTGTGTTTTTTCTTCTTTAAAATTCTCCAGGATAATTTCAATATATTTTAGATCATATTCATGTGCATATTTATAATCTTCCATCTTTTCATATACTTCAACCATGTTTTTATAAATACCGGAAAGATATTTTTTTGCCTGAATTGCCAATGCTTTTTTTTCTGCGATCTTTAAATTATCAAGCGCTTTTTTATATTGCCCGGATAAAAGATATATTTCACCAAGCTTTTCATAAGCATGTACAATACGCAAGTTGCTTTTTTGTTTTGTTGCTAATGCAATTCCTTTTTCAACATATGCAATTCCTTCTTCAGTGTGATTAATTTTAGCATAGGTCAGCCCGATGTTGCTGTACAATGTTGGAAGAATTGTTGTATCACCACTTTCTTCCAATATATTTTTTGATGTAAGTAAATAGTCTATGGCAGTTTTATAATCTTCTTTATTAAAATAAATTCTTGCCATACTGTTGTAGCAATTAGATAAGCCCGTTTTATAATCAATTTCACGATAAACATCCAATGCCTTTTGTAAAAATTCATATTGTGAAAACTCAGGATCAGTATAGGAAAACAGAGTATATAAATTATAGTATGACATACCGAGCCATTTTTTCTCATATTCTGCTTTTTCAATTTTGGCTTCGAGTGCTTTTATTGCTGTATGGTAATGGTGCTGTGCTTTTTCGTTTGCTGCAAGCTGATGATAATTTTTACCCGTACTTAAATGATAGTACCCCGCATATTGTTTTTTATATTCTGCATCCAGTAAAGCGTCAGCTTCTTCCAATAACTTTAATGCTTCGTGATAGTTACCATTATAGTTTGTAAGATAATTTGCTTTTTCAATTTTTGAAAGGGCAATAAAATTATTGTTAACTGATTTATTGGCGAGTATTTCGAGGTCTTTTATAATCAGGCCTGCATTAGCTGAATCATTTGTATGAGATGACCAACTTTTTTCCAGCAATTTTAATATTTTAGAATGCATGGCTGTTTGGGATTTCGCCTGGGGCACACAAGATATTTCAACAAATATAATTAGTATTTATTGTATAAACCTTACTGCTAAGGTAAATATGTGCCCATACAGAAAAATGGAATTGCAACATTTTGCGTTAACTGGTTTATAATTTATGGAAAATATATCTGTTTTGTATCTCCCTTCAGGCTTATAAATTTCTCTGGTCAATTATTGTTTAAACATATTTTTATTTAACTCAAAATAATAATTTATGAAAAAAAGTAAAATTGGTTTGACTATCCTTTTGGTAATTGTTTTATCAGCATCAGTTTTTACAGCAATCACAATTACTTCACCAACTACAACTGATAAAACTGAAATAATTCTCAATGATAGTTCTGTACACAAACAACATGATCATAATAATGTAAATTGTGTTTTTAAAACTGTTTTTGAAGGGCAATTTAATTTTGACAGTTTAAAATATAATACGCCTGCTGATGTGCAACGATCCATAGAAAAAGGACTTGAATGGATTGTGAAAGCACAGGCTGCTGATGGCGGATGGGGAGCAGGTAGTCATTATCATCAGGACATAACAGATCCTCACCAGGTAAATTCTGATCCTGCAACAACTGCAATGGTATCCATGGCAATTTTGCGTTGCGATAATGTTTTAAATGGAGGAAAATATTCTATACAATTAAATAAAGCATTGAATTATCTTTTTGCTTGTGTGGAAACTTCTGCCCCTGAAGATATTAATATTACGAAAGAACAAAATACGCAACCGCAAATAAAACTCGGGCAAAATATAGATGTAGTACTTACATCTCAATTTCTTACAAATATTTTAGAC
>JACMJP010000501.1 GCA_014380545.1 Chitinophagales bacterium
CTTCACAGGAACAATTTTATTTTACACATCCTGATCAAATTCCTGTAATTACAATCGGGGGACAGGAATGGACAACCACTAACTGGAATTTTAAAACACCAAAAAGTTTTTTCTATAACAACGATTCAACTTTAGATAAAAAATACGGGAGATTATATTATTACAGCAACGCTGTTGGGGCAACACCTCCCGGTTTTCATTTACCTACAATGGATGAATGGTGGCAATTAATTAATTATCTGGGCGGACCGAATGAAGCGGGAAAAAAAATGATGGAAGGTGGTGATAGCGGGTTGAACTTACCATATGCAGGATATAAAAGTGCAAACATCAGCGATGAGGAGCTATATGGCTTTATTGATCATTATGCTTTTTACTGGACCGGAACAACTGATGGTGAGCAAACTGCTTACGCCGTGCACATAGATAATAATAATGTAATTGAAATGGAAGCTTACCGAAGGGCAAATGGTTTTAGTGTGCGGTATATAAAAGATAAATAATTCATCTTATTTCTTCATAGGTTCCTTCGGCAATTCTGCTCATAAAACCATATTGCTGCATATTATAGTTTAATGCTTCTACTTTTGTTATCAAATTGAATAATATGCAGGCATCTTCATTGAGCGAAATAAAAAAAGAATTGAACCGGCTTTCTCCCGACGAGGTGTTGGAATTGTGTATGCGGGTGGTGAAATTTAAAAAGGAAAACAAAGAACTGTTGAGTTATTTACTTTTTGAGGCACAGGATGAGCAGGCTTATATTCATAACAGGAAAGAAAATATAGATGAACAGTTTTCTGAAATTAATATGCATAATTTGCGCATCACTAAAAAGAACCTTCGCAAGATACTCAGGAACACAAATAAATATATCCGCTATTCAGGTAATAAACAAACGCTTGCAGAACTGCTGATCTATTTCTGTAAAAAAATGAAAAGCTCCGGCATAGCAATACATAAAAGCCCGGCATTACAAAATATTTTAGAGGCACAAACAAAAAAAATACATGCTGCTTTAAAAACGATGGATGAAGACCTGCAATATGATTATAAAAAAGAATTAATATAATTAAGTAATATTTAAATAAAAAATTTCCGCACTCACTACTCACGATTCACCAATCACCTGCTTACCTTTGCAACATCATGAGCGAAGCTTTAGCAACTTTAGAACAAGCCAAACAATTAGGCTTATTAGAAGAGGAATTCAACAAGATAAAAGAAATACTGGGGCGAACACCAAACTTTACGGAGCTGAGTATTTATTCCGTAATGTGGAGCGAACACTGCTCTTATAAAAACTCCATTACTTTATTAAAAACACTGCCGAGAAAGGGTGCAAAAATGCTGGTGGAAGCGGGGGAAGAAAATGCAGGATTGATTGACATTGGCGACGGGCTTGCCTGCGCATTTAAAATAGAAAGCCACAATCATCCTTCAGCTATTGAACCTTACCAGGGAGCGGCAACGGGAGTAGGTGGAATTCACCGTGATATTTTTACAATGGGTGCAAGGCCCATTGCATCGTTAAACAGCTTGCGTTTCGGAAATATCAACAATAAAAAAACGCAGCACCTGATGCGGGGTGTAGTAAAAGGAATTGGCGATTACGGAAATTGTTTTGGTGTGCCGACAGTGGCGGGGGAAATTTATTTTGAAGATTGTTATAACACAAATATTCTTGTAAATGCAATGAGTGTGGGTGTGGTGAAAGTTGGTGAAACGGTTTCGGCAATTGCAGAAGGTGCAGGAAACCCCGTTTATATTGTGGGCAGTGCAACAGGAAAAGATGGTATTCACGGGGCAAGCTTCGCAAGTGGTGACCTGAGTGAAGACAGTGCAGAAGATCTGCCGAGTGTGCAGGTTGGTGATCCGTTCCAGGAAAAATTATTATTGGAAGCAACACTGGAAGCAATTAAAACCGGAGCAATCGTTGGCATGCAGGATATGGGAGCTGCGGGAATTACCTGTTCAACTTCTGAGATGAGTGCAAAGGGAAAACACGGAATGAAAATATTTCTTGATAAGGTTCCCACAAGGCAGGCGCATATGAAAAGCTGGGAAATTTTATTGAGTGAAAGCCAGGAAAGAATGTTAGTTGTTGTTGAAAAAGGAAAAGAAAAAATAATAGAAGCTGTGTTTGATAAATGGGACCTGCATTGCGAAATAATTGGGGAAGTGATTGATGGCGAAAGGTTATTATATTATATGTTTGATGAACTGGTAGCGGATGTGCCTGCAGAAAGTTTGGTGCTTGGTGGCGGTGCGCCAATTTATAAAAGAGAAATAAAAGAACCGGAATATATTTCTGCAATTAAAAAATTTAATGCGGATAAAATAAATATTCCAACTGATATGATAGTTGTTGCAAAAAAATTAGCAGCGAATGTAAATATTGCAAGTAAAAAATGGATAACAGTGCAGTATGACAGCATGGTGGGATTAAAAAATACTTCAACTAATTTACCAAGTGATGCAGCACTTATTCGTATAATCGGAAAAAATAAAGCCCTTGCGGTTACTACTGATTGCAATGCAAAATATGTGTATGCTGATCCATATATTGGTGCAATGATAGCTGTGAGTGAAGCTGCAAGAAATATTGTGTGCAGCGGTGCAGAGCCTGCAGCAATTACGAATTGTTTGAATTTCGGAAACCCCTATAACCCTGAAGTGTACTGGCAATTTACCAATGCAATTAAAGGAATGGGTGATGCATGCAGAAAATTTGATACGCCTGTAACCGGGGGAAATGTTTCTTTTTATAACCAGAGTGAAGAAGGGCCTGTATATCCTACTCCAACAATAGGAATGGTGGGCATACTTGATGATCATAAAAATCAGATGACATTGGATTTTATTCATGCCGGAAATGTGATCGTTTTAATTGGTAAAGCAACAAATGATATTGCATGCAGTGAATATTTAAAAGCGGTTCATAATGATCCATTATCACCCGCTCCCTATTTTAATTTAGATGAGGAATATAATTTACAGCAAGCTATAAAAGAGATCATTAAAAATAAATTAATTGATTCAGCACATGATGTGAGTGAGGGCGGATTATTTATTACACTGCTTGAAAGTGCAATGATAAATAACCTTGGCTTTGAAATAGAAACAGATAAATTAATAAGAAAAGATGCTTATTTATTTGGAGAAGGACAAAGCAGGGTTGTGGTTTCAACAACTGCAGAAAAAGCTTTTGTAATTGAAAATATTTGCAAAGAATTTTCAGTTCCGGTAAATGTGCTTGGCAGGGTTACGGATGGAAGCATTTCTGTTGATAGTGAGGATTTCGGAAATATAAATACATATAAAGAGATATATGATACTGCTATAGGAAGATATATGATACTGCTATAGGAAGATATATGACGCCCCTCTCTTTAATCTCTCCCCCATAGGGAGAGACATTTCTTCAGCGTTCTTTTTAACTTCACATTAATATATGAATTTTACAAGTGCTAAAGATCATTTTAAAGTTGAGTGGATACTTGCTCTTGTATTAATTATTTTTATTCTTTTTAAGATTGATGCTATTACTCTCCCATATTTCTGGGATGAGCTGGGGGTTTATTCAAGAGCCGCTCTTCACCTGCATGATCATGGGTTAAGCTTATTGCCAAAAGACCTGCCACCTGAATTGTCAAGAGGCCATCCTATGTTATTTAGTTTTATTTATGGATTATCTTTTACTCTTTTTGGTGATACTATCTTAACCGGGCATATTACAACTTTGTTTATTTCTATTGTATTTATCATAGCTCTCTATCTTATTTTTAAAGATCAGTTTCAAAATAAATATTTCGCACTCGCTGCAGCAAGTATTGTTTTAATTCAGCCGATTTTTGTTGCACAAAGTGTTATGGTTCTGCCTGAAGTAATGCTTGCTCTATTTATGATACTTTCACTGTATTTTTTCAGTAAACAAAAATATATTTTATACATGCTGTTTTCTTCTGCTGCTATTCTTGTGAAAGAAACAGCGATAATAATTCCCATTGTAGTGTTCACTGCAAATGCAATTATTCTTTTTGCCAGGGAAAATTCCCTGAAAGAAATTTTTAAGCTGAAATATTTCTCTGCTTTTATCCCTTTAGCGGTCTTCGGGGGCTTTCTGTTTATTCAGAAACAGCAAAACGGATGGTATTTCTTTCCGTATCATATTGAAGCAGTTTC
>JACMJP010000502.1 GCA_014380545.1 Chitinophagales bacterium
GCAGGGTAGTTCCCTGATTTTTTATTTATTGATAAAATATCTTTAGCTTTTATCTTTCATGTTTATTTTTGTGGAAATTAAATGTACGATATGAAATTATTAAATAACTTCTCCATTTTATTTTTTGTTCTACTGATATTTCTTGTTTCTTGTGATAAAAGAAAACAAACATTGGGTGAAATTACGCTATTACAGAAAAGCCTAGACAGTGTATTAAGTACTTCCGCACAAATAGCTCCTGAGAATAAAACGCAAACTACTGAGTTAATTATTGCCTATACTGATTTTGCAAACGAGTACCCTGAAGATTCGCTAGCTCCTAAATTTTTATTTGAAGCGGCAAGGCTAAGATTATTCATGCAGGATTATCCTTCAGCAATGCAATTATTAAATACAGTTTCTGAGAAATATCCTGATGATATGCTTGCCCCTTCAGCAATTGCTACTGCCGCCGGAGTTTGTGAAAATGTCCTAAAAGATTGCGATAAAGCTGCTGAATATTTAATGCAGTTAAAAGAAAAATATCCGGATCACCCTGCAGCAGTAAATATTGATATGCAAATTGAATATGTGTGTGATCCTTCCGGCTATCTTAATGCAGTTACCGGAAGGTTGAGTGAAGAAGATTCTTTATTAATGGAACAACCAAATGATTCTATTCAATAAAGAAGATTTAAGAGGAGATAAAAATTTGCGACTGACCTATCCGGTTGTTTTAAATAAAACTCTTGATAATATTTTTTTGAGTTCCTGTTCAGAGATATTTTGTTTCAGTTTGCCTTCTTTAGCGTAAGATATTTCACCGTTTTCTTCTGAAACAATAATTGCATGTGCATCACTTACTTCCGTAATACCAACAGCACTGCGATGACGCATTCCAATGTTAAATGGTAAATTCGGGTTTTCGCTTACATTTAATACACATTTGGCAGCAGCAATTTTATGATCAGAAATAATTAAAGCGCCATCATGCAGCGGCGAGGTTTTTTGAAAAATGGTTTCAATTAATTCTTTACTTACAAATGCATTTACTGTAATTCCTGTATTTTGATAAAATTGTAATTTACTTGACTCTGGAAAAACTAATAAGGCACCGGTTTTTATATTTGATAAATTTATTAATGCACCCGTAATTTCCAGTACTTCCTTTTGATTAAGTTCACCCGCTTTTATTTTAGAGAAAGTTAACCTCCTCCAAAAATCTATTTTTCTGAAATCGCTGCTTCTGCCAACATATAATAAAAACCTGCGTACTTCAGGCTGAAAAACAATTAATAATGCTATAACACCAACTCCGATAAACTGCCCGAGTATTTCTCCCATCAGTTTCATGTCAAGTGCTTTGGCAATGAGAGATAGAATATAAATTACAAGTAAGCCGAAAAATATATTATATGCAAGGCTGCCTCTTATTAACCTGTATAGCTGAAAAAGAATAAGTGCCATCAAAAGAATATCAATGATGTCAATAATAGTTATATCGAGAAAGCCAATTTTGATGAATAGATAGATCATTAAGGCAAATGTATATTTAAATTCTGTACAATTTGTATTACTTCAATTGCTTCCTTAACATCGTGCACTCTTAAAATATTCGCACCTTTTAATAAAAGAATAGCATGCAGTGCAGTAGTTCCATTCAATGCTTTTTCAGGATTTACTTTTAATACTTTACAGATCATACTTTTTCTTGATATGCCGGCTAATATAGGGAAACCAATTTGCTGAAAAATTTCCAAATTTTTTACAAGTTCATAATTATGCTCCACAGTTTTTCCAAAACCAAAACCCGGATCAATAATTATTTCATGAATTCCTTTTGCAGTTAAATTCCTACAGTTATCCAGCATGAATTGAAACACTTCTTCTGTTACATTATTATAAACAGGGGTTTGTTGCATATTCTGCGGAGCACCTTGCATGTGCATGAGTGCATAAGGAATTTTATTTTTTGCACACACATTAATTATTGTATTATCAAATTTCCCTGCAGAAATATCATTCACTAAAACAGCCCCATGCTGAATTGCCTCATACGCAACTTTTCCTCTTATTGTATCAATTGAAACAGGAATATCAAATTTGGAAGTAATGGTTTTAATTACAGGTATAATTCTTTTTAATTCCTCCTCTTCTGAAATTATTTCTGCACCCGGTCTGCTGCTCATTCCACCGACATCTAATATATCAGTTCCTTCATTTATCATCTTTTCTGCCCTGAACAATGCGTCATCTGCTGTTAAATATTTTCCTCCGTCAAAAAATGAATCGGGAGTAATATTTAAGATGCCCATTACTTTCGGTGTGGATAAATCCAGTAGCCTATCACCAAGGCGCAATGTTTTATGCGGGTAGAAATATGTAGTTTTGCTTTGCATTTTTCCTGCCTTCTAAAGGCAGGTTCAAAAGTAATGAATCCGCAAATAGTGCATACAAATACCCAATACGACGAAACAATTGCCGAGTGCAGGTCTATTTTCCAGAAGAAAATAAAAGATTATGGAACGTCCTGGAGAATCCTTCGTCCACAATCGCTCACAGATCAAATATTTATTAAAGCACAGCGCATCCGAACACTTGAACAAGCAAGTGAAAAAAAAGTAAATGAAAACGTAGATGACGAATATCGGGGCATTATTAATTACGCACTGATAGCACTCATACAATTAGAACTTGGGAACGATGAGAATTATTCCATGGATGAAGAAAAGGCCTTAAGTTTATACAATAAATATATCAAAAAAATTA
>JACMJP010000503.1 GCA_014380545.1 Chitinophagales bacterium
AATTTTTCAGTTTAATAATTTCCTTCCACAAGAAAACAGGTTTGCATCAGGGCTTCATATACTTTAACATTTTTTTCTCCCGCACATTTATTTTTACTATATACTTGATTTAGTATCTTCTTGGTTGGGTCACCAACAAGATATTTTTTGCTGCATGCTGCTAAAACAAAACAAACATTAACAAATTATTCCATCAAATTCCGCAACTTTGCTGTCAAACAAAAATTATATATGAGATCATTATTATTCATGCTTGCATGCACTGTTCTCCTCATTGCGGCCGGATGCAAAAAAACAGGACAGGAAACTAAAACAGAAAAAACTGCTGCAGAAACCGATAGCAATTTCACATGGCAAACAGAACAATTTGCTGACCTCGGTATACTCCGATATAAAATTAACGGCTGGGATAAACTTACACTCAAACAAAAAGAATTTGTTTATTATTTAACACAGGCGGGCTTAAGCGGAAGAGATATTATTTATGATACGAACTATAAACATAACCTTGCAATAAGAAAAGCATTGGAAAATATTGTAGCAAATTACACAGGCGATAAAAATTCTGCCGATTGGAATAATTTTATGACCTACACAAAAAGAATTTGGGTGAGCAATGGCATCCATCATCATTATGCATCAGATAAATTTATTCCGGTTTTTTCAAAAGAATATTTTCAAACATTATTATCAGATTCTAAAACAACATTAAGTGATGAAATAATTACTGCCATGTTTGATCCGGCAATTGACAACAAAAAAGTAAATCTTGATGATTCCCAGGATCTGCTTCTCACAAGTGCAGTAAATTTTTATGCTGATGATGTTTCTCAAAAAGATGCTGAAGCATATTATGCAAAAATGATTGATAAAAATGATACTACACCTGTTGAGTATGGATTAAATTCAACACTTATAAAATTACCGGACGGAACTGTTGCTGAAGATATTTGGAAAGCAGATGGGAAATATGGCGAAGCAATTAAACAAATTATTTTCTGGCTCGACAAAGCTGCGGCAGTTGCTGAAAATCAAAAACAGGCTGATGCACTTAAAATATTAATTGAATATTATCAGACAGGCGATCTTGAAAAATGGAGTGAATATAACCTTGCATGGACTCAGGCAACTGAAGGTGATATAGATTATATCCAGGGATTTGTTGAAGTATATAATGACCCGCTGAGCTATCGTGGAAGCTATGAAAGCATAGTGCAGATAAAAGATTTTGAAGCAAGCGAAAGAATGAAAGTGCTTGCAGACAATGCGCAATATTTTGAAGATAACTCAAGTATTTTACCTGAACATAAAAAGAAGGATGTTGTAGGTATTTCTTACAATGTTGTAAATGTTGCAGGTCAAAGTGGTGATGCTGCCCCAACAAGTTCAATTGGTGTAAATCTTCCAAACTCTAATTGGGTAAAAGAACTTGGCAGTAAAAGTGTGAGCCTCGGAAATATTGTGGAAGCTTATGATAATGCGGGTGGGGCTGGTTTGCTGGATGAGTTTTGTTATAACAGCGCAGAAAAAGAAAGAGCAAAGGAATATTTAGGATTAGCAAGTAAAATGCACACTGCAATGCACGAAGTAATTGGTCATGCATCAGGGCAAATTAATGATGGGGTCGGCGAAACGAAAGAAACATTAAAGAGCTATGCAAGTGCATTGGAAGAAGGAAGGGCTGATCTTGTTTCTTTATATTTCTTTCTTGATCCAAAATTAGTTGAATGGGGTTTACTTCCTTCCATTGAAGTGGGCAAGGCGCAATATGATAATTATATCCGTCAGGGATTAATGGTGCAGTTGCGCAGGCTTGAAGCAGGAAAAGAGGTGGAAGAAAGCCATATGCGCAACAGGCAAATGATAGCGCAATGGTGTTATGAAAAAGGCAAGGCAGAAAATGTGATTGAGAAGAAAACCGAAAATGGAAAAACATATTTTGTAATTAATGATTATGATAAACTCAGGAATTTATTCGGCGAATTATTAAAAGAAGTGCAGCGCATAAAAAGTGAAGGTGATTATGATGCAGGTAAAAACTTAGTTGAAAATTACGGAGTGAAAGTGGATGCTGCAATTCATAAAGAAGTGCTGGAAAGAGCCGGTAAATTAAATATTCCACCTTACTACGGATTTATACAACCTGTCTTAAAGCCAATAAAAGATAAAGAGGGAAATATTACAGATATTGAAGTAGAATATCCAAAAGATTTTACAGAACAAATGCTGCAATTTGGAGAAGAATATTCTTTCTTAAATGCTGCGGCTAAAAAGATGTAACTAATTTAGAGGGTCAAACTCAAAGTGAGGCTCTCAATTATTTTAAAAAATATCATGCAAAAATCAACTCTTATTTCCTGCCTACTATTATTATTTAATATTGCGCTTCAGGCCCAAACAGTAAATACAATTCCTGACAGCAGCAAACAATTATTGAAAGTGGAAGCATCATGCGGATCATGCAAATTCGGAATACCAGGCAATGGTTGCGAACTTGCTGTGCGGATTGATGGCAAATCTTATTTAGTCAACGGAACTACGATTGACGATCATGGCGATGCACATGCTCATGATGGTTTTTGAGTAGCAATCAGAAATGCCGAAGTGCAGGGAGAAATTGTAAATGACCGTTTTCAAGCTTCTTATTTTAAAGTACTGCCTGAAGAGAAAAAGAAGAAGAGGAAGAAAGAAAAATAAAATTTTCTCTTCAGCTTTCGCTTTTTTAAAAAAATGAAAGTTGTACTTTCAGATACATCTCCTGACATTCATCTGACACTTTAATTTTTTTCCCTGCAACATCACAATTTCTTATTCTTAACTTTATATTCAGAAAAGTTTAACTTTAATTCTTAAAACTACATCGTATGAAAAAAAATTTACTCCTATC
>JACMJP010000504.1 GCA_014380545.1 Chitinophagales bacterium
TAGAAAAGATACTACCGGTTTTGAAATTGAAGCATCGCAAAAAATAAATTTTAATGATGCACTTTACGCATATACTATAGGTAGTGCCATTGCAAATGGCGACGAAAAAGAAATTGGTAGTATTGAAATTGGAAAGTTTTCAGATTTTATTGTGATGAATGGTCTTGAAGAAGCTACTCTTTCAGAAAACTATATTCATGCAACATACATAAGCGGTGAATCCGTTCAGGAAATTTGAATACAAAAATATAATGTAAAAATAAATTCATTTTTAAAGCGGGGAACTTAGTTATTTCAAATTAGTTTTTAACTTTAATTCATGAAAATCTCCTCTGTAATAATTTTTAGTCTATTTTGCTTCACACTTGTGGCTCAAACTTTATTTTATGAAGATCAATTTAAAGGTGGCGCAACAGCAAGCGGTGGTTCACCGGGTGCATATGCCACATTTACTCCAAGTGATTTTGAAATTTATATTCCCGACGGAAGCACAATAAGAAAAGCATATCTTTTTGGAGGAAGACATGGTGATGCCCCTGATACTGAAATAGACCTGAATGGTATTGTTTACACATTTGATGAAAGCAATCAGGTAAGTGGAGATTTTTCCTCCCCATATGGAGGTAATTCCGGGGTTCATGCTATAGATATTACTACAGATATTGACCCTTTAGTTTCAGATTATACATTGGAAGTAGTCGATTCTTATTTTGGCCCGAATAATATTTATCTAGACTTTTATTTATTTATCACTTATGATAATTCATCTTTAGATTCAACATTTGTTTCAATTTATATTAACGAACAGGATTTTGATGATTCAGAAAGTCATCCTGTATGGGAAATTAATTTACCTCAACCAATGGATACAACTTGTGTTGATATCGGCATTGCATATATGACCGGTTACGCATGTTATATGTCTGATGGTGAGGAAGCTTATATTAATGATATATCCATAGGAACATGGGGAGGTAACGAAGACAATAGCGGAGATTGTGGCGGACCTTTAGGAAGTTTTGCATATTATGATGGGGATTTAATTGGTTTAATGGATGATGATGAAGATAATGTTGTGAACGAAACTGATGTTGTTGCAACAATCAATGATTATATTACAGTTGGATCAAGTTATCTTGAATTGGATTTTACTTATGCCGGAGGAGGAGGTGCCGAAAGCAGCAATGCAGTTTGGCTTGCCGCAATTATTTATGGAGAAGGTGCTGAATTAGTTGATTCATTAGTTACTGCAGGAGATGATGTATTAATTTGCAAGGGTGATACAATTCAAATTTCAGCAACGGGACTTGGAGATTTTGAATGGACACCTGCAGGTAGTTTAAGCGATGCATTTATAAGTGATCCTTTCGCATTTCCATCTTCAACTACAACTTATTTTGTGAGTGTAGATAATGGTTGTTTTGCAGATATTGATTCACTAACTGTTGTTGTCGATGAATTCGAAATTAATTTAGAGGACGAAATAGAACTTTGTATTGGTGAAAATATTAACATCGGAATTGATATCGAAGATGGTGTGGACTATTCATGGTCGCCCGTAAATTTTTTAGATGATGTTAATATTTCTGATCCACTAACTACCACTACAGAAAATATTGCTTATACACTTACTGCAGTTAATGAAAATAATTGTGTGAGCGAAGATGCTGTTGATATTATTATCAATAGTGCAAATGTTATTGCAGGAAATGATACAA
>JACMJP010000505.1 GCA_014380545.1 Chitinophagales bacterium
AAAAGTGAATCCACCATCTCCCCAGTCTTCCACATAAATAATATCATATGATGCATCTTCAACTAAACACCAATGTCCTTCTGTAATTGTTAAATTATCTCCATAGCCATAAGGAGTAGTTGCATCCTGGTCTCCTGCACCTGTACAGCCAATTTCTGTAACATTACCACCTTCAAAAATTGTCGCTTCCCCACAATCATTTCCTGCGGGCACTAATTCCCAATACCCTTCATAACCATAAGCATCAGTTGTTACCTGAATGGAAACCTTAATTTCACCTGCATCACATTGTGCATTTGCATATTTTGAAAATACACAACAACATATCATTAAAAAAACAGTGGAAAATAATTTTTTCATATTATATGATTTAAATTGTTTAAATACTTTGATTTGTTTTTTAATACTAAAAAATAAATTATAAAACTATTCTATACATTTATTATTCAAAGCCCCCTGCTGTACCCATATAATAAATTTATCAATTTCTTCGGATGTGAGTGGCTCATGTGGTGCAGGAGGCATCATATGATCTATATCGGTACTGGTAATCTGTTCCAATATTTTACCGTCGTGTGTGTTAAAAGGTATGATTAATTTTTCACCTTCATCATTTTCCCATGACATAATTTCATCATAAGAACAAAATATAATTTCCTCGCCGTGCGCTATTTTTAAATTTACATTAACATGACATCCACTTAGTGCGCATCTTGTAAGCAAAATAGGGTATACATCATTCTGAAAATAAACAGTGTCGATATTGCGGGGAATAGAATTAGCTTCTACTGTATCTGTTATATTGCATGCACCATCAATAATTTCAGGTCCTGGTATTGGATCATTTTTACAGGATTGTTGTAACAAACACATCACCCCAAAACAAAATGCTATAATTTCTGCCCTTCTCATTAATCTTAAACAAATATACATTTTTTAGCTGTAAATTTTTATTATGTCATTTAAATCTCATCAAATTAAGACTTAATAAAATAACAATTAACGTTACACCCACATCTGCTGCAATTGCCAAAGCAAGATTACTAAAACCGAGAAATGCCAGCACAATAAAAATAAATTTTACAACTACTGCTGCAATGGTATTTATTTTAATGCGCCGCAAAGTTTTTTTACTTAACCGTATTAAAAAAGGAATGAGTGATAATTTATCATTCATTAAAGCAATGTTTGCAGTTTCAATTGCAGTATCACTTCCTGCTGCACCCATTGCAATACCAACAGACGATTGAGCAAGCGCTGGGGCATCATTAATTCCATCTCCTACCATTGCAACATATTTATATTCCTGTAATAACTCTTTTATTTTATCTGATTTATTTTCCGGTAACATATTGCCGAATACTTTCTTTATTTCAACCTGCGCTGCAACATATTTTGCTGCTTTTTCATTATCACCTGTAAGCATTATTGGTTCAATGCCCAGTTGAATTAATTCTTCTATAGCTATTTCACTGTCAGGTTTTATTTCATCTGTTAATCCGATAATTCCCGCTACTCCATCACCAAAACTTATTACTACACTTGTTTTGCCTTCGTTAGATAATTTTTCTACTATGTGTTCTGCTTCTTTTGTTACGGGTTGATGTTCTTTAATGAATTCTAATTTTCCAATAAATATTTTTTCATCTTCACATACTAAACAATCAGCATGTAACCCTTTACCCATTACACTTTTAAAATTTTCTACTGCATGTGGTTCATATCCTTCTTTTATGCTTGCATCTACAATTGCCTGTGCAAGCGGATGCTCTGAAAACACTTCTGCACCTGCAGCACATGCCAGTAATTCTTCCTTGTCTTTTACATTCAATGGAATAATATCTGAAACAACAGGTTTACCAAAAGTTATAGTTCTTGTTTTATCTAAAGCAATTGCTTTTACTTTTGCCAATGCTTCCAAATATTTTCCGCCTTTAATTAAAGCGCCTTTTGATGATGCGTTACCTATTGCAGCATATATTGCCACCGGTGTTGAAATTACTAACGCACATGGGCATGCAATAACTAATAAAGTAATAGCCTGGTTCAGCCATTTATTTAACGGCTGATCTAAAATAAAAACCGGGACAATAAATAATAATGCAGATAAAAGAATAATTGCAGGTGTATATTTTTTTGAAAATTGCTGAATGAATTTTTGTGTTTCACTTTTATTTGCCTGCGCTTCAAATGTGAGTTTAATTATTTTTGAGAAAGTGGTATCAGCGGATATTTTGGTTGTTTCAATTTCTATGAACCCATTTTTATTTACAGTTCCTGCAAAAACAATATCGCCTTTATGTTTATCTTTTGGAATTGGCTCCCCTGTTATTGCGGCTTCATCAACAGTAGTATCTCCGGAAATAATTATACCGTCCAAAGGAATATAATCACCCGGTTTTACCTGAACAACAGATCCAACTTTTACCTGATCAATTAATAATTCGCCACTGTCCTTTACAACGGCAGTCTTTGGGGATTTGGAAACTAATTCATCCAAAGCGGATTTACTGTTTTCAATTCCGATGTCTTCCAATCTTTCTCCTAAAACATATAAAACAATTACAACTGCAGCTTCCGGATATTCACCCAAATAAAATGCACCAACAGCAGCAATGAGCATGAGTAAATTAATGCTGCTGAATTTTAATTTGATCAATGCATTTAATCCGTTCCATAAAACTTTGTAGCCTATGGCAAGAATAAATGCTACAAAAACAAATGGTGCATAAGGCATGGGTATTTCAATACCTGTGAGCGATAATATTTCTAAAACAATTACAGCAATAACTGCCGTTAAAAGAAATAAAAATTTTTTATCCTTGAATGGTAATTTCATTTGTTTACTATTTAATGTGCATGTGCTTCACCTTCATTGCTTAAAGAAGACAATAAATAAAATGCGCCGCTGAAAACAATTTTTTCTCCTTCCATATAATCACCTAATGGAATTATTTCAGTATACCCACCCTGTGTAATTCCTTTTTTCACAGGCATTTTTTCAAACACCCATTTATCTGTTTCTTTCGGAATATAATTTTCAGTACTGTGGGTTTTCTCCTCAGCTTCATGTGTTTCATCTCCTTCAGCATGCTCATGTACAGATTCATCATCGTGTTCATGTTCTTTTTCTTCTGCATGTTCATGTCCGTCTTCTTCTTCATGATCAGTATGTTCTGTTTCCATATTTAACTCTGCCTGATGGTCCAATGCCCAGATAAAAACATAATCTTTTCCGCCTTCACTAACAATCGCCTGTGAGGGAACAACAGAAGAATAAATATTTTCAATTTCAATAAAGGCAGTTATACTCATACCTTCAATCAATCCTGTTTTATCTCCCGTTATTTCTGCATGCACAGGAATTGTTTTACTTGCATCTTCAAATGAGCTTCCCAAACCGAATATTTTTGCTTCATAACTTTTACCCTGTAAATTAGTAAGTGTGAAATTTATCTTCTGACCAATTTTAATTTTTGGAAGATCCTGCTCAAAAACAAAAGCATCAATATGTATCTTAGAATTATCAATCACTTCCATAATAATGTTACCCGATGAAACCGCTGAGCCAAGATTAATATCAATATGACCAACATTGCCATTGATAGGGCTTGTTATGGAAATTACGGATTGCATATTATCTGCAGTAATAACATTTGAATTCATATTTATTAAAACAAATTGTTTTTTAAGTGAATTTATTTTTGATTGCAGCACATCATAATTTGTCTGTGCCTGCTGCAATGCTTTTTTTGCAGATACATTATTTTCACTCAATTGTTTTTGCCTGTTTAGATCTGATTCAGCATACAGTAATTCACTTTGTGCTGTAATATATGATTCCTGCATTTTTATAAATTCAGGATTTGCGATGGTAATAAGTGTTTCGCCTTTGCGCACATAATCTCCTTCCTGTACAAGAATATTTTGAACGGTTCCCCCTATCAGTGAAGTAATATCAGCTTTATTTTGTGGTGGCACTTTTAAAAACCCTGTTGTTTTAATTGTGCCTGTTAAATTACGCTGTTCAATATCGCCTAATTGAATATTCAGTTTTTTGTATTGAGCAGGTGTAAGTATAGCAAGTAAACCCTCGTGCCTGCCATGTTCGTCACTCTGTTCTTCTTCATGCCCATGCTCCTCTCCTGTTTGTTTCATTTTGCCGCATGCTGTTAAAAACATGCTAAC
>JACMJP010000506.1 GCA_014380545.1 Chitinophagales bacterium
TTCGGTAATTTTATTACCGATCGTTTTAGTATTTACCATAAGTGCTAATTTTATTTTTTTCGATGCTGCAAAGTTATTCGGGCTTATTTCCGTGATCAAAAAAAATCAAAAACTTATAGTTGTAATTACGCTACTTATTGTTGTTATTCAACAACTATCAGTAGTACATATCATGGCTCAATGTAATAATGGAACAGATACAGCAGTTCAGCGAACACAAGCAACGCTACAAATCCCAATAAATCTCCTTTCAACCCCCTTATACCGGCAATAATTTTACGCTAAATCAAACATACTATGAAAAAGATATTATGGATTGCGCAACTGAAAACACAACTGCTTGCGCTTGCTTTATGCTGCACAGCTTTAATAAATGCGCAGGCAACACTGCAGTGGGCCTATAGTTTTGGGAGCAATGATTTTTACGAAACAGATCAGGCCTTTGATGTGGAAACAGACGAGGAAGGAAATGTTTACATGACCGGCTATTATGTGGATTCAGTGGACTTTGATCCCGGTCCCGGCGAAGCGTTTTATTATTTTTCTGATGTTAAAAAAGCGGGTGTTCTTGCAAAATATTCCCCTGATGCGGAATTACTCTGGGTTGTTCCTGTAGGTGATTATTACGGGCAGGCTGCAGGTTATGAGATCAATTTCGACAATGAAGGAAATGTCCTGTGGACAGGGTGGGTATTAGGCTCTGTTGATTTTGATCCCGGTCCGGCAACACATCTTGCCGGTGGCTCATTAACCGCAACTTCTATCTTTCTTGCAAAATATGATAGTCATGGAAATTACATATTTGCATTAGCAGTGGATGGTAATTATCCATCATCAGGCAAACAAATTATTACAGACGATGATAATAATATTTTAATCATTGGCAACTTTCAAAGTACAATTGATTTTGATCCTTCCGGCGCAGAATTTTCCCTTACATCAGAAAACTTTTACGGCGATTTGTTTTTTGCAAAGTATTCTTCTTCGGGCGATTTCATTTTTGCTAAATCAATTAGTGCAACACCCACTTCTGATAATTTTGATCATGGAGATTATGTTGCAGAAGATGCCGCCGGAAATATTTTTATTACAGGCATGTTTTCAGGAAGCTGCGATTTTGATCCGGATGCAGGTGTTACCGAATTAACTGGAATTGCAGCGGATATTTTTTTCGCTAAGTACGATGCAGACATGAATTTAATCTGGGTAAAACAAATTGCAGGTAATGATCAGAAAGAAACACATGCAATTGCACTTGATAATGATGAGAATATTTATATAGCAGGCTGGTATCGTGGCGATATGGATATGGATGCTTCAGGAAATGAATATACACTGGAGCACAGCACTGATCTTTCAGATGATATTTTTTTCGCAAAGTATACAAATGCAGGGGAAATTGTATGGGCTAAAACAATTGGGGGATATGGTTATGATTATGCAAGAAGCATTGCTGTTGATGATGAAGGATTGATCTATATATCTGGGGACTTTTATTCTTCAGTTGATTTTGATCCGGGGTCTGGTGTGCATTTACTTGAAGATACAATTAATCACGGGGATGGATTTATTGCTTTATATGATAACAATGGAAATTATTTAAACGCATCACAAATTGAAGGCTCCATGTGGAACGAAACATATATTATGAATATGCATCTTAATAATGCAGGGGATATTTATATAACAGGATATTTTTCCCAATCCGCAGATTTTGATTGTACAAATGGTGACAACATTTTAACCTCAGGTGGTGATTATGATTTTTTCCTTGCGAAATATGATTCTATAATTTCTCTGCCTGTTGATATTCTGCAATTGAATACAATGCAATTAAATGCATATCCAAATCCTGCTTCAGATCTTATAACAATTAATTTACCCGATGATTTTAAAGGAAATAAAATTGAGCTTTTTAACAGCTATGGCAAATTAATTTATTCAGCAATTGTAAATGCGCAGCATACATTTTCAATTCCTTTAGAGGATTATTATGAGGGAATGTATTTGCTGCAAATGTCCGGTAATGATATTATATATTATTCCAAATTTTTAATAGCACATAATTAATTTCTGGTAAAAATTTATTTTGAACAGAATGTGAAACAACTATAAATATTCAGGAATATTTACAATGTAAACCCTGATGCCTGCATAATGGCAGACAAGCATGTTTATTTAAGGCAGGAGAGATCCTGCCTTTTTTTTAAGGTGTTTATAAAAAAAACAAATCCCGATATAATCCCTAATTTTATTCGCAAAGGAGGAGCATTATATATGTCCGTTGCAAAAAAAGAAACCACTAAACAAAACATATTGTTGCGCATGCATCCGCTGTATCGCATACTCCTGAGTTTTGTGTTCACGGCAATTGTGTTCTTTGTTTTTCCAAAAAGTAATAACATGCTGTTGCTCGGCATCACACTGTGGGATGTATTTGCACTCACTTATATTATCACAAGCTGGATCGTTCTCTTTTCAAAACCGGTTTCGGAAATTAAAAAATCTGCAGCCGCTGATGATGGCAGTAAGATATTTGTATTTGTGCTGGTAATAATTTCTGCCTTTGCAAGTATGCTCACGGTATTATTGCTTGTCATTTCAAAAGATGCGCAAAGTGAAACTGCATTTCTTCCTGCTGTAATTGCTGCCATTCTTTTATCATGGGTTATGGTGCACACTGTTTTCGCCTTTCATTATGCACACATGTTTTATGATGATGGGAGAGAAGATGATAAAAGAACTGCTGAAGGATTAATTTTTCCCGAAGAAAAAAAACCTGATTACATTGATTTTGCTTATTTCTCTTTTGTGATCGGATGCACATTCCAGGTGAGCGATGTTGCCATTACTTCAAGAACAATTCGCCGTCTTGTTTTGCTGCACGGTTTAATTTCTTTTCTGCTCAACACATTTGTTGTTGCACTCACAATTAATTTAATTGCAGGGTTGGGGAATTGATGAGCGTATTATTTATCCAACCACAAATTGATATCCCTTTCCTTTCAGCGTAATAATTTCTATTCCTGCATCAGCAGTAAAATATTCCCGCAGCTTGCTAATGTATACATCAAGATTGCGGCTGTGGAAAAATGAATCATCGCCCCACACTTCAAGTAATAATTTTTTCCTGTCCACTGTTTCATTAATATGTTTTGCGAAAACAGTTAATACTTCAGCTTCCCGGTTAGAAAGTTTAATTATGCCTGATGCAAGATGCAGTTCAAACTTTTTCGGAATGAATTTGATCTTTCCTAAAAGTATAACATCAGCATGTGTATTTATTTTATTTTTTAATTGCAATTGCAGTTGATTATGAATGCGTACAACCAATTCATCAACACTAAATGGCTTGCGTATATAATCAGTGCCTCCCGAAGAAAATCCTTTTACAACATCCTGTGTTTGCGTTTTTGCTGTAAGAAAAATAATTGGCAGACTTTCATAACGAATGCGTATCTCTTTTCCAATTTCATAACCATCTTTATGCGGCAGCATCACATCCAGCACACAAATGTCAGGAGTAAATATTTTAAAACTCTCCATCACTTTTGCACCATCTTTTATCAGTAATACATCAAAACCTTTTTGCCCGAGTGTTTCCGAAACAATTGTTCCGAGATTCAATTCATCTTCCACATATAATATTTTTTTCTTCATCATTTCTGTAGTGGAAATTTTAATGTGAACGCACATCCTCCTTCAGGTATATTTTTTACAGAAATATTTCCTCCGTGCTGTTGTATTACCTGCATAACATAATATAATCCCAGTCCGTAACCTTTTATATTGTGTTTATCACCTGATGGTACCCGAAAGAATTTCTCAAATACTTTACTCAGATATTCTGAAGGAATTCCGGGTCCGTTATCAGTGAATTGCAAAACAACATACTTATCTGCTTTTTCTACCCGGATAGAAATTTCAGGAGCATCATTTCCATACTTCAAACTATTATCAATTAAATTATAGAGTACACCTTTTATATGAATGACGTCTGCATAAATAATTAGGTTATCATCGTCTGCACTTAAATGTATTTGCGCATTGCGCTGCTGCAATTGCATATGCATGGTTTGAATTGTTTCTTCAATCAATCCTTTTAAATTTATTTCTTCTTTGTAAAATACCTGCTTGCCATTATCTAATAAAATACTATTCATCACTTTATTTACCAGCAGGTCTAAACGATTCATTTCCTGGTTTGCCATACCCAGGTATTCTTTCATCTTTTCTTTTTTCTCAACAGGATCCATTTGCTGCATTGCTTCAATGGCGATCTTCACTGTTGCAACAGGTGTCTTTAATTCATGAGAAATATTACTGATAAGGTCATCTTTCATTTGCGCAAGTTTCATTTGATTGCGCAGGCTGCGATAAGAAAAAATAAATGCAATGGAAGTAATCAGCAATAATAAAAGTGCAAAAAGAATTTGCGGAAATATTTTTCTGAACAGAAAAGGATTATAGTTTTCTATCTGTGCACCATAAGGGTGGTCAAAAAAATGGCTTTCATAATAAAATGAAGGTGGCGGAAATTCTTTTCCTTTTTTATTACTTGTCCAGAATGTTTTTACATGCAGGTTATTGCTATCGAGATTTTCTGCAAAAAATGTCTTTAACATTACAGTGTCAGAAGCCTGCATATATTTTTCAAAAAAATCTCTTTCACCATGTGGTCCCTTCATCTCTGTAATAAACATTTTTACACCATGATAAAGTATATCAGAAGAATCTTCCTCCATCCTTACGGTGAATTTCATATTGCCGGGCAATGAAGAGTCTCCTGTGATCAATACATCATGCGGCAATGAATCATCAGTAGAAAATTTTCTAACTATTTTAATTGAATCATTTTCTATGCTGTAACTATCTTCTGTAACAGTTTCAATTTTGAAACCCTTCGGATTATTTAGTATCGGGTTAATAAGGTTTTTTGTAATGAGAGAATCTGTTACCCTGTCCTTTGCTGCAATAAATTGATCGAACAGGTCTTTTTGTAACTCCATTTTTTCTGTTGTGTATTCTGATTGCAGCCATCGAAAAATAAACAACGCAAGCAATGATCCGCTTACGATCATTAATAACAATATCCTGTTTATTTTTTTCAATGGAAGTAATTTATTTCATGCAAAAATACACTCTTAAGAAATGTGAATTATTCCGGTTAACCTTAATTAACCTTAATTGGCCGGCCATTAACCATTAACCGCATAATGATGAAATACTTTTGCTCAAAACTTATAAGATGAAAAAAATACTATTTGCTCTGAACATGATGTTTTCAGCAGTTTTACTCAATGCTCAAAATGCAGGAACAATTACTTATACAGAAATAATGAAGCTGCAATTAAATTTTGAAGGGAATATGCCACCACCTCCCGGTTTACCAACTGAGCATATAAACCATACTATTCTTTATTTTAATGATGCAGCATCGTTATACACAAATGATGAAAGTAAAAATGAAGGCGATATTAATATTGATGAAA
>JACMJP010000507.1 GCA_014380545.1 Chitinophagales bacterium
AACCAGCCATTTTTATCTTTCTTCAGATAATTATATTCAATTGAGGTATTTGGGAAATACTCCTGTATCCAGTCATTTGCCTCAATAAATTTTTCAAATACATCTTCTCCTGTTTGATTTTTAAGTGTTACGATCTCAGTGGCTGAAAAAATGTTTTTATCAGGTATCAGCATATCTTCTGTATCCAGATAATAATTAATACAAAAATATTTTCTTGAGTTGAGCAGGAATATTTTTTTATACAGGGTTAAAAATAAACGACATAACCAGATGCGGTTCTCTTTAGCGATAACGAAAAAATCAAAATCTGTAGTTTCATCAAAATAGTTTTTCGACAAAGATCCTGAAATATTTACGCTGCGCACAAAAGGGAAGCGGTGAATTAATTGCGATCGCATTAAAGCTTTATGCAAAATATCAGCAGCATATTTATTCCCCTTGATTCTCCGTTCAATATTAATGGGGTCATTTTTTAAACTATAAAATTCGCCAAACCTGAAAACAAGAAATGACTCCACTAATTCATCCAAAATATTTTCGACTGAAGAAAGCCCGTTTAATTTAACAGGAGAATACTGTACAATTTCTGAAATTGTTAGAGGATAATTAAAAATATCAAAATAGATGAGGGAACGCAAAACACCTTTTCTCACAGCAGCATGATCATAGTCTGTAAAGGTTTTATTTATATGTTCAACATGCAAATGCTGCATCATTGCCTTTTTATTTCAAAAATATAGTTTCGCTCCCAGTAAAATTTTCGTGTGTGTATTTGTGTGAAATTAAAATGATTTCGTGCAGCTATGGAGAATATTCTCTCTAAGTTACAATCTTCTGACAAAACCATCAAAATTTTTGATGTAGCATTTACATATTCACCGAGTTGAAAAAACAACTTTTCAAAATATTCAAAGTTCTCTCCGCAATACCATGCTTTCTCTAATTCATTTTTTGCGTCCTTTGGATAATAAGGAGGATTGATAGCAATAATATCAAAATGTTGTTTTGGAATAACATCAAACAAATCGCTTTCCACTGTAGAAATTTTAACCTGATTTGTTTGTGCGTTTTCTTGCAGCGCATCTATCACTCTTTTACTAATATCACTTGATGTAACTATTGCATTTCTTTTAGCACAGGCGATACTTAACAAACCATTACCCGCTCCAAGCTCGAATACTTTTTTATTTTCTAAGGGTAATTGCAAAACATGTTGTAATAAATATTTTGTGCTGAAAAAATATTTCGGATGAAATACACCGGCAGGTATACGCAATGTAATATCCTCCCATTTATAGTAAGATGTGCGGTAAATTCTTTTTGCTATAACTGGCTGAAGAGTTACGGCAAATATTTTTTTAAGGAGTTGCATATCTAAAAACCTTCAATTTCCGGCTGGCGATATTTTAGCCAGAATTTTTGCAGTGCTTTTATTTCATATGGATAATCGTAGAGTTTCATTTTATATCTGAAACCGGAGATTGCTGATATGATATTTTTTTTCACAGGAGACAATTTAATGTCACTCACGGTCGGATAATAACCATTCAACACAGTTTCAAAATTTTTTATTTTATCAATCATGTAAGGTTTAAGCCAGGGAGTTAAAGGGTTTTTGCGCAGATCAAAATTTTCCCAGTTCGGCGATATCCAGTCTTCTAATTTCTCGGGGAAATGAAACCCTGCTTTTTTTACCGAATTAAATAATTCACTGCCTTCAGTCGGCACAGGTGAATACACATAAATAATAATTTCTGTATCAGGATTTATCTCCTTTATTTTTCTTATAAAGGTTATATCCTCATCAATTTGTTTATTCACTTCTTCTTCAGTATCAGCAGGCGTTCCTAACACAAAAGAATATTCCGGAATAATATCAAACCTTTTCATACGGGCGGCAAATTTTTTTATTTGTTCTCCCGTTTGTGTTCCGCCCTTATCCATCATCTTTAATATTGCATCATTTCCTGTTTCCGCACCAAAGAAGATCATTTTACATCCCGCCTCCCGCATTGTTGCAATACTTTCATCTGTATATTTATCTATCGTATCAATTCTGCCTTCGCCCCACCAGATCATATTTTCTTTTTTTATCAAGCCAGAAAATTCAACTGTTCTTTTTTCAGAAACAAAAAAATTATTATCATGAAATTCAATTGCATTGCCACCATAATTATCTTTTAAATATTTTATATCGCTATAAATTAGTTGTGCAGATTTTCCTTTCCATCTTGCATTATAAATAGGAACAATTCCGCAGAACGAACATTTAAACGGACAGCCAATACTGCTATGATATGCAATCGTTTTTGTACCGAGATATGTTTTACCAAGGTATTTTTGAATTGGATAAAACGTATTTAATGTTTTGTACGGCAATGCAGGCAAAACATCCTGATCGTATAGTTCATCCTTATGGTTTTTAATTATTTTTTCATCCTGTTTCCAAATTAAATTCGGAATAAGATCAACCGGCAAATCATTTTCAATTGAATGTAATAATTTTAAGAAAGCAATATCGCCGGGGCCATACACAATGTAATCTACAAAACCACTTTTCATCACCACTTCACTTTGATTACTTGCAAAGTAACCTCCCCAGATAATTTTTACTAAAG
>JACMJP010000508.1 GCA_014380545.1 Chitinophagales bacterium
CTTAAATCATGTTGGCACAGTGCATGGCGGTATTACATTTAGTGTTGCCGATGCAGCTTTCGCCTATGCGGCAAATTCACATAACAGGGTAGCAGTTGCATTAGATGTTTCCATCGCTTACCCCAATGCTGTCTTTTCAGGCGATACATTAACTGCAGTTGCACAGGAAGATTTTCTTGGTAATAAAACAGCCATATACCGGGTTACGGTTACAAATCAGCACAATACGATAGTGGCAATTTTTAACGGAACTGTCTACAGAAAAAAAGAAACACATATTCCCGGGGAGTAAAATGCCATTTTCAACGGCATAAAAAAGGAAATTATGTTTTGCGTTTCGTAATATGTTTTTCAGTATATTTGCCTTGAGTTTTATGATTTCTTCATTTAATAAGGGTTCGAACAGGGCATTTTTAAAAGGCTGCATCATCATCACTCACTGAAAAATTTTATATTAACTAACACAAAAAAAAATGAACATTTACGTTTCAGGGTTGAGTTTCAAACTCAACGATGCCGATTTAAGGCAAGCATTTGAAGGTTACGGCGAAGTAACTTCAGCAAAAATTATTATGGACAAATTTTCAGGACGCAGTCGTGGTTTCGGGTTTGTGGAAATGAATGATGAAGACGGACAAAAGGCTATTGATGGTTTGAACGGAACTGATATTGATGGAAAAACAATAGCATGCTCTGTAGCAAAGCCGAGAGAAGAACGCCCAAGAAAAACTTTTAACCGTGGTGGCGGCGGAGGCGGTGGAAACGGCGGTGGCGGTTTCAAACGCCGTGATAACGACCGTGATGGTGGTTATGGTAAAAAAGATTATAATCGCTGGTAAGAAAAATAATTTTTTCGTAACAAATAAAATCCGGTTCTTTGAGCCGGATTTTTTATTTTGGCAACACAATAATTAACGCCTGTTCTGCATTAAAACTGTTTTTTAAAGGATGCTGTTTATCTCACACATTATGTTCTGCCTTTTTTGTATGCAAATACAGGTAAATAATTTTATTGCAAAAAGGGATAATTCATTTTCACTGCAATTTAATTTTGCCACAGCCACTACAGATTTTCTAACAGGCAAGATGAATTATTATACAGATATAAATTATACAGAAATTCCAAAACATCAGGCTTACCGTGAGGACATGTATTTACTCAAAGACACTTATTATTGGTTTAATAAAATGTATGACGATGCAAAAAAAGATGGAATAACACTAAAAATAGTTTCTGCTTCAAGAACATTTGATGAACAAAAAAATCTCTGGGAAGATAAATGGAAAAAGAATAGAAGTAAATTTAAAACAGAACTGGAAACGGCGAAACATATTATGCAATATAACTCTATGCCTGGCATAAGCCGCCACCATTGGGGAACTGAAATAGATATTAATAGTATTAACGATTCTTATTTTAAAACAGAGGTAGGAAAAAAAACATATAACTGGCTAACTGCTAATGCTGCCAAATATGGTTTTTGCCAAACCTATGATGATATAATTAACAGAACTGGCGGGTATAAAGAAGAAAAATGGCATTGGTCTTTTTATCCTATTTCAAATACACTGCTCAACTTATACAACCAAAAAGTTAATTATACACATATTAAGGGATTTTCGGGAGCCGGATCTGCTGATGAAATTGATGTGATAAAAAATTATGTGCTGGCGATTAATAATGAGTGTGCAGAATAAAAAAACGACATTCTTTAAGTTAGTTTTCTATACTTTGTTCCGATATAATCTACAAAGTCGGGAACAAAACCCTGCTGGCGAATAATTGTTTGCATTTGCGCCCGGTGATGAATAGAGTGATAATTTAATTGCAGTGGAATATCTTTTAATTGTGCAGTGTAAGGTTCATTGCCAATGCCGATCCATTTTATTTCAGTTAATAATGAGAATAGACCCGCAAATAAATTTCTTATTTTGAATGCCTACAATGAGGAGAGGCAAATTAAATAGTATCAAAATAATGGATTTAAATTTTTGACGGATGAAGATGCCAATAATACGCACAGGTCTATGTAACTATCATTTAATGCTTCTTTCTTAGCATCGTTTATATTTTACAGACTATCAAATCGTAATAGTTTACCTGAAAGAAGTATATAGTCACGGGTTTTCTCCACAGAACAAAACTTGTATCTATAATTACTCCGCATTGAAACCTTCTTTAAATTTGCTGCCTTTAATTGTAAATGAGAGATATGTCAGATAATCAGATTGTGAAGACTTTAATTATAGGATCAGGACCGGCAGGCTATACGGCAGCGATATATGCAGCGAGAGCGAACTTAAAACCAGTTATGTATACTGGTTTGGAACCGGGCGGGCAATTAATGCAAACTACAGATGTAGAAAATTACCCGGGTTACCCGACAGGAATTCTGGGACCTGAAATGATGGAAGATTTTAAAAAACAGGCAGAACGTTTCGGAACAGATGTAAGATTTGGAATTGTTACTAAAGTTGATTTTAGTAATACTGTAAAAAAAGTTTGGTTAGATGGTGGTGAAGAAATACATGCGTATACAATTATTATTGCAACAGGTGCAAGCGCAAAATGGCTCGGCCTTGAAAGCGAAAAAAAATTAAATGGAAATGGCGTGAGTGCATGTGCTGTGTGCGATGGATTTTTTTTCCGAAACCAGGAAGTTGCTTTAGTGGGTGGAGGTGATACTGCATGCGAAGAAGCCTTGTATTTATCAAAACTCTGTACAATGGTGCACATGTTTGTGCGCAAAGATCATTTCAGGGCAAGTAAAATTATGCAGGACAGGGTGCTGAATACAAAAAACATTAAAGTGTACTGGCATACTGAAACCAAAGAAATTATAGGTGATATTGTTGTTAATGCAGTAAGAATAAAAAACATTATCACAGGTGAAGAACAGGAAATTCCGATCAATGGATTTTTTGTTGCCATTGGCCATAAACCAAATACAGATATTTTTAAAGGCGTACTTGATATGGATGAGCAGGGATATTTAATTACTAAAACAGGAAATACAAAAACAAATATTGCAGGTGTATTTGCAGCGGGTGATGTTCAGGATAAAAATTACCGCCAGGCTGTAACTGCTGCAGGAACAGGATGCATGGCTGCACTGGATGCTGAAAGATATTTAACTGAACATGATATACATTGAGTGAGTGGTGACCAGACTACTCTAATTAAATTTTTTCATGAACATATTTTATGTTGTGTTGTTTGTTTGATATAATTCTTATTTTATAAAATGGACAAAACAATTTATCAGTTTACTGCAAAGACATTACGGGGCAAAGAATTTTCATTTAATGATCATAAGGGAAAGGCATTAATTGTTTTAAATATTGCTACCGAATGCGGACAGGTTTATCAATTGGAAAAAATAGAAACAATTTATAAAAAATATAAAGACGCAGGATTGGAAATTATCGCATTTCCATCTAATCAATTCAGCCAGGAACCAAGGGAAGGAAATTCCATTCAGGAATTTTGTTCCGTTAACTATGGTGCTACTTTTACTGTGTGCGAAAAAATAAATGTAAAAGGTGATGATGCGCATCCTGTTTTTAAATTCCTTGCAGATAAAAAATTAAATGGAAAATTTTCTGCAAGACCCAAGTGGAATTTTTATAAATATATTTTCGACAGGAACGGAAATGCAGTTGATTATTTTATTTCTTACACACAACCGGATGCAAAGAGAGTGATA
>JACMJP010000509.1 GCA_014380545.1 Chitinophagales bacterium
AAAACAATTGCAAACTTTAGAAACACAACTCTCATTCGCAAAAGATATTTATAACAAACAAAAAACTTTGTGGGACCAGAAAATAGGAACAGAAGTGCAATATCTATCTGCAAAAAATAATGTTGAAACATTAGAAAACTCTCTTGCTGCATCAAAGCAGCAATTGCAAATGAGTAAACTGATTTCACCCATTAATGGTATTGTAGATGCAGTTGATATTAAAGTAGGGCAAATGGCTTCACCTGGGTTTAATGGAATAAGAGTAGTGAATACAAACAGTTTAAAAGTTATTGGTGAAGTGAGTGAAGCATATTCTGCATATGTGCAAACAGGCGATAAGGTAAAACTATTTTTTCCTGATTTGAAGCAGGAAGTGGATTCAAAAATATCTTTTGTTTCTAAAGTAATTAATCCTCAAACAAGAACATTTACTGCAGAATCAAAAATTGCAAGCAATGGAATTTATAAACCAAACATGGTAACGGTAATGAAAATTGCCGACTATGAAAACCCCAAAGCATTTGCAATTGATGTGAATCTTGTTCAACAAACAAGCGATGCAAGTTATGTGTATGTTGCCGGCGAAGAAAACGGAAAATCAGTAGCACAAAGAAGGGTAGTAACTGTGGGGAAAATATATAATGGTATTGCAGAAATTACCTCCGGGTTAAATGCCGGAGATAAATTAATTACTGTAGGATACCAGGAAGTGGTTGATGGACAGGAAGTGAAGTGGTAATATTAATGCATTAAATAAAATTTATTCATTAAATAAAATTGAAATCGCAGATAAGATGTTGTTCAATATTAATTAATTAATTCTGAATCAATCTTGCTCAATTTAAAATAATAAAGTCATGCTCGACAAACTTAAAGAATTTAAACCCAGCAGCTGGGCGATAAATAATAAGACAACAATTTTTGTTGTCGCCTTTTTACTTACCGTTATGGGAATTTTTACTTATAATGGTTTGCCAAAAGAGTTATTCCCGGATATTACAATGCCCACTATTTATGTCAGCACAGTTTACCCGGGCTCATCACCGGCCGACATGGAAAATTTAATTGCCAAACAATTAGAAAAAGAATTGAGTGGAATTAATGGCGTAAATAAAATGACCAGCACATCTGTTCAGGATTTTTGTAATGTGATGGTTGAATTTAACAGCGAGGTGGATATTAGTGATGCGTATGACAGGGTGAAGGAAGCAGTCGATAAAGCGAAACCCTTTTTGCCCGGTGATATCCCTGCAGGATTAGGGCCCAATGTTGCAAAGGTGGAATTTTCTGAAATTCCAATCCTCACTGTAAATATTGCAGGTAATTATGATCTGCCTACAATAAAAAGATATGCAGATTTAGTGCAGGATAAATTAGAAGAACTACCCGAAATAAGTAAAGCAAGTATGTTTGGTGCGCCTGAACGGGAAATTCAAATTAATTTGGATATGTATAAAATGCAGGCTGCAAAAATTACCGCATACGATATTCAAAATGCAATACGCATGGAGAACATGATCATAAGCGGTGGCAGCATGAAGGTTGATGAAATGCGCAGAAGCATTACAGTAAGCGGACAGTTTGAAAATGTGGAAGAAATAAAAAATCTTACTGTAAATAATATGAATAATGCCCCCATTTATTTAAAAGATATTGCAGAAATAAAAGATGGTTATAAAGAATTAGAAAGTTATGCAAGACTGGAAGGAAAAAATGTAATTGCTTTAAATGTAATTAAAAAGAGTGGTGAAAATTTAATTGCAGCAAGCGATAATGTGCATGAGCTTTTAGATAAAATGGAAAAAGAAGATCTTCCAAAAGATCTTGAAGTTACTGTTACCGGAGATACATCATCCACGACAAGAACACAACTTGCGGATTTAATTAATACAATTATTATCGGATTTATTTTGGTTACACTTGTATTGATGTTTTTTATGGGTGCAACAGATGCGATGTTTGTTGGTTTATCGGTTCCGCTTTCCATGTTCATTGCATTCTTAGTACTGAACATGATGGGCTGGAGCATGAACGTAATTGTATTATTTGGGTTTTTACTGGGATTAGGAATTGTAGTGGATGATGCAATTGTGGTGATTGAAAATACGCACCGCATATTTGCAAATGGAAAAGTGCCAATTAAAACTGCTGCAAAAAATGCAGCAGGCGAAGTATTTATTCCTGTTCTTGCAGGAACACTCACAACACTTGCTCCTTTCGTTCCATTAATTTTCTGGCCCGGCGTTATCGGGGGATTCATGCATTATCTTCCTGTTACATTAATTATTACTTTACTGGCATCATTAGTTGTAGCATATATTTTTAATCCTGTTTTTGCAGCCACATTTATGAAGCCGCATGTTGAAGGTGCTAAGCCAGGCAGGAGAAAACAAATTCGCAATTCAATTATTGTTGGTGTAATTGGTTTATTAATTTCATTAAGTGGAAATGCGCTATTAGGAAATGTAATTATAACCTTAGTATTATTATTCTGGTTATATAATCTTGTTTTAGTAAAAGGTGTAAGATGGTTTCAGAAAAAAGGATGGCCTGCATTCCAAAATCGTTATGCAAATTTTTTACGCTGGACATTACGGAGGCCTTATGTGCCATTTATAGTCGTAGTTGCAACATTAATTCTTTCTATCTTTTTATTAAGTGCTCAAAAACCTGGTGTTGAACAATTTCCAACCGGCGATCCAAATTTTATTTTCACTTATGTATTAATGCCGAATGGAACTGATCAGAAAACTACGGATAGCGTTACACAAATTGTAGAGAAAAAAGTGAGAGCGGTAGTTGGTGAAAATAACCCGATCGTTGAATCAATAATCAGCAACGTAACTCTTGGAGCAAATGAAGATCCGTTTGATCAAAGTGCATATACAAATAAAGGAAAAGTTACAGTTGCTTTTTATGAGCCTTCAAAAAGAAGAAATGTAATGAGTGAACCGTACCTGGAAAAAATTCGTGAGGCAGTGAAAGGAATCCCCGGTGCGGCTATTACTGTTGGTGTTGAACAGAATGGCCCCCCACAGGCAAAGCCTATAAACATAGAAATTAGTGGTGATAATTTTGAAGAATTAATCGCCACTACAAATGATATTAAAAAGTTTTTAGAAGAAAAGAATTTTGCAGGTGTTGAAGAATTAAAATCAGATCTGCAGCCAAACAAACCTGAAATTGTAATTAACCTCGATAGAGAAAGAATGCGCCGTGAAGGGATTACAACTGCACAGGTTGGTAGCGAAATAAGAAGTGCTGTTTACGGAACGGAGGTAAGTAAATTTAAAGAAGGTAATGATGATTATCCGATCGTGATAAGATATGATGAAGCACAAAGAAAAGATATTGATCAGTTATCTAATTTGAAAATTACATACATGGATATGATGACGGGGCAAATTCGTCAGGTACCCATTTCTGCATTTGCAACAATTGATTATTCAAATACTTATAGTGGCATAAAACGTATTGACGAAAAAAGGGTAATTACACTTTCAAGTAATTTATTAAGCGGATATGAAAGTGCGCAATACACCATTATGGAAGATATAAAAAAATCACTGGAAGATTTTCCGACTCCTCCTGGTGTAACAATTGGTTATGCAAGTGCAAGTCAGGAGATTGAAGATACAATTTCGTTTCTTGGTGTTGCCGGATTAGTTGCATTATTTTTAATTATTATTATTATGGTTGCACAATTTAATTCTGTATCAAAACCACTTATCATTTTTGCTGAAGTATTTTTTTCCATTATTGGTGTGTTGCTAGGATATGGAATTACGGGGATGGATTTTTCTGCGGTAATGACCGGAGTTGGTATTGTGGCCTTATTCGGAATTGTAGTGCGAAATGGAATTTTATTAGTTGAATTTACTGATATGTTAATTGCACAGGGAATGTCAATAAGAGAAGCTGTGGTTGAAGCAGCAAGAGTGCGTATGACACCGGTTGTGTTAACTGCAACTGCAACAATTCTTGGAATGATACCATTAGCAATTGGGTTGAATATAAATTTCAATGGCTTATTTACTGCCTTTAAACCTGATATCTGGTTAGGCGGTGAGAACGTTGTGTTCTGGGGTCCGCTTGCATGGACAATTGTATTTGGACTGGCATATGCAACATTTATTACACTCATTATTGTTCCTGTGATGTATTTAAATAATGAAAAATTTAAAGCATGGATATTT
>JACMJP010000510.1 GCA_014380545.1 Chitinophagales bacterium
TGATGGGTGATGTAAAAGTGGAATTATTAGAATCAACAAATGAAACTTCCACTATTGCAAAATTTATTGAAAAAAGGGGTGAAGGAATTCACCACATTGCTTTTTCAGTTGATGATATTTATGCAGAGATGAAAAGATTAAAAGAAGAAGGATTTCAATTATTAAATGAAGAGCCATTGTCTGGTGCTGATAATAAATTGATTTGTTTTCTGCATCCAAAAAGCACAAATGGTGTTTTGGTGGAAATTTGTATGGAAATGAGTAATAAGAAATGAATAATGAGTTTAAAAAAATATCAAATGATTTCTATAATAAACTTAATGGAAATTAAAAATAGGATGAAATTTACAGATTGAACATATAATAGAAAACCCACTCATTTCTCATTATTCATCAATCATTGATTTATCCAGGTTTTTCTCAATTTAATTTGCTCCTCAGTTGCACCAATATCTATTGTCCATGTTCTGGATTTAGCAACATCAATTTCCATCGCCTTTCCTTTTAATTTTACTTTTTTAGTTTTCCCATTTTCTTTTTGCCGTTCAACTACCATCACTACTTTATCGCCTGCTTTAGCAGAGGCTTTCCAGTTATCAATTGTTTCGTTAGGGTCTCCGGTAGTAATTGAAGCACCATTAATACTTAATAATCTGTCTCCAATTTTATATCCCATATCTTGTGCAAATGCATTGCTGCCCGTTAGGTTCGTTATAGTTATTTTTCTATCATCTGTAGTAAAATCATAATTCATAGAAATATTGCCGAGTGTAATTTTCTTTTCTGTTTCAGGTGCAGATAAATTTATGCCTGCGTATCCTAAAAATTGTTCATAAGGCAAAGCATTATTCCCCTCCACATATTTAGAAAAGAATGTTCTTATTTCAGGATATGTGAGTGATGTTATTTTATTAAATAATTCATCATCTTTAAATGATCTGTCTTTTCCATAAATCTTTCCCAACTCTTTCATCAATTCCTGCGTACCGTATTTTCCGTTCGACAATCTTCTCAATTCAATATCGAGGCACATATTAATTAACGCACCCTTTTCATATACATTTCCATACTCATTTTTATAGGTGTCAAGACAGCCTTCACTCATGTCAGTAAATGCTAATGTATCATTAAAATAAGATTGGGAGCTTTCAATTTTTTCCTGCATGCGTTTTAAAAATTCATCCGTAGTAATTAATCCTGCCTTAACCTGCGCATGATGCGCAGCATATTCTGTTTGCCCTTCATACAACCAAAGATGTTTGCTCATATCAGGTTCAATAAAATTAAAATTGCCTATTTCTTCAGAGTGAATATTCAAGGGTGTTACGATATGAAAAAATTCATGTGCGCAAACATCACGAAGAAACGGCGCAATTTCCTGTATCTCTTTTTCAGGAAAAAAATAAACACTTGAATTCATATGTTCCAATGCTCCCATGCCGCCGGATACACCAACTGTATCCGTGAAATAAAATAAAAAAGCATATTTATCAACTGGCAGATCACCTCCCAAATAATCTTCCTGTGCTTCTAAAATTTCTGATACTTCCTGCATGATTTGTTTTGCTGATATCTTTTTATTTGGAGAATAAACACCAATTAATACCTCTGCACCACCAACAATTTTCGTTGCAGTATCCGCAATAGCGTATAACATCGGCGCATCGGCTAAACGATCATAATTATGCAAATGATACGTATCGAAATATTTATCAGAAGATTTTGCAGTTAATGGTGAAGCTCCATAAAAATTCTCTGGCTTTTTTATTTTTAATTCATAATCATTTTCTTTCATGCCCTCAACATAGCCTATAAAGCCGAAGGTATTGATCTGATAATTTTTTCCATCTTCAATATTTGTTCCGCCAGGTTCAAAAATCGGATTTGATAATTCACTGTCGAAAGTATCATCTACCCAATATTCAACTCTTCCCAATTGTGTAGCATTTTTTATTTTATACTGGTTGACGTCAACCGGTTCAAACTGCATTTTGTCCCCTTCTTTATTATATGCAGTAAAATCGCTGATGAATCTTCCGAAATCATAAATAGAATATGTACCGGGAACAATTTTAGGCATGCAATAAATAATTTCATCATTTGTAATATCAGGAAAGTAAATTACTACTTTCACTCTATCATTTACAACATTCGTAAGGTCTATTGTTGCAACATAATTTTCATTATTATTTAAAGAGAATAAATTAATAGATGAGCATAAAAACGAAATAAGTATCAGGTTTTTCATAATAAGATTATTTAAGATGGATAAAACTAAATTTGATATTCCTAATAAAAAGTTAAGGTTAACGGAGTTTAACGAAGTTCCTCAAAAATTAAAAAAATTTAATTTGAAATGAACTGTTAAATTTGCCACCTGTTTAACCAATTATATTTTATAACCTGTCGGCTTTCAGCGGACTTAAAAAAATGAAACAGATATATGGCATTTACACTAGCACCTTTGCCTTATGCATTTAATGCATTAGAGCCACACATTGACGCAAAAACAATGGAAATCCACCATGATAAACACCATGCTGCTTACACAAATAATCTGAATAATGCGATTAAAGACACGGAGTGGGAAAACAAAAGCATAGAAGATATTCTTGCTAACGTTTCAAAAATATCACCTGCTGTAAGGAATAATGGGGGCGGATTTTATAATCACAATTTATTCTGGGAGATTATGGGCATGAATGGCGGCGGCACACCAACAGGTGATTTAATGTCTGCAATTGATACACACCTCGGCGGATTTGAAAAATTCAAAGAAACGTTTTCAACTGCCGCAACCACAAGATTTGGCAGCGGATGGGCATGGCTTGTTGTAACACAGGATAAAAAACTTATAGTTACATCTACACCAAATCAGGATAATACCTTAATGGATGTAAGTGATGTGAAAGCAACACCCATTCTTGGTATTGATGTATGGGAACATGCATATTATTTAAATTATCAAAACCGCAGACCGGATTATATTGCGGCTTTTTACAATGTAATTAACTGGAATAAAGTGGCTGAGAAGTTTAAGGCGGCAATGTAAAAAGACCTTGCTTTGGCAATCTATTTAACTCAACCCTTGCAGAAAATCTGCAAGGGTTTTTTATTGGAACAACTAAAAAGTGATGCACTAGTCAATCTTTTATTTGGATTTTCGCCAGGTTAAGAGTTTCATTTAACGTCACTTACCTTCGTAATATTAAATCAAAACTCACTTCAGGAGTGGGTAATTTTACGGCGAATCCGAATATTTAAAACTCCTCATTGTCACAGCAGTTTTTTTATATGCAATGCTTCCTTTTATTTTCCAGTATTGATAAACAACTATGTTTCCATTAATAAAATCATTCTTTAAAAAATTTACATTTGTTTTTTGTCTAATATATCTGACTGGTATATCTCAAAAAATTTTGGCTCAAACCGAACGCTACGGAAATACAGAAATATTTGCCGAGAGTCAGGTGATTATTCTTGAAAATATTATTTATGCCACTGTTTTAAATTCAGATTCAATTTATGAAGAACTGGAATTTGATCTTTATTTACCGGACACAACTATTGACACAATAGAAAAATTACCACTTGTTATTTTTGTACACGGCGGTTCGTTTAAGGGCGGCAAAAAAGAAAGTTATGATGATTGGTGTCTGGAATTTGCAAAAAGAGGTTACGCTGCTGTAACAATTAATTATAGAGTTGGATGGAACAAAGGGCCGGGATGCACAGGTGATCCGGCCGATCTGAATAAAGCATTTTATCGCTCCGTACAGGATACAAAAGCTGCTATCCGTTTTCTCACTTATTTCAATGATACATATCATATAGATGCTGATAATATATTTCTGGGAGGCGAAAGTGCCGGTGCTGCAAATATTTTACACACAGCTTTTGCAGATGATGCAGAATTAAATATGATAACAAATTCAATTTATACAATATTGGGTACTGCTGACAGCAGTGGAAATAATTATTACGCTCCTTATCATATTAAAGGTTGTATGAACAAAAGTGGCGGGCTTTTTTCAGATACATTGATAAAAAATTCAGATAATATTCCTGTTATCTCATTTCACGGAACAAATGATAATATTGTTCCAATAGATACAGGTGCTATATTCGGATGTTATGACCCTGTTTTTTTCAAAAGTATCTTCGGTTCGGAAATTATTACTAATGCTTTAGACTCACTGGGGTTTTCTTATGAATTTAATTATTATCCCGGCGGAGATCATAGCGATATCGAATACCCGAAAGAATATATGATAGAACGAACAGCTCTGTTCTTTCAAAATATTTTGTTAGATAATTCTGTAAACATCCGCCAGATTTCTGCATTAGAAGTTAATCTGAATTCTAATTCAATCTATAACTGTGGAGTGCTAAGCTCAGCAACTGTGGAAGTAACAGCTACAAATGGTGCTGAACCATATCAATACAGTATGGATAGTATTAACTGGAGTGATGTAAATACATTTAATGTTACAAATGGTGCATATGCATTTTATGTAAGAGATAAGGTGAAGAATGTTATCAAAACAATGCAAACATTTTCTGACAGTGAAATTGCTTCACCTGTTTTAAATTATATTGATACAGTTAAAATATGTACTGGTAGCTCAGTTGAAATTTCTTATACAGGAACTTCCTTATCCGCAGCATGGTATAAAAATGATAATTTGATATTAGATAATGTTGGAAGCATTACTATAAATGAACCGGGAAACTATTATGTGAGGACAGAAGTAATTGAAGGGTGTTATAAAAATTCAAATTCGGTTCGCCTTGATAAATATGAAAAAATAGATCCGCTGGCTTCTGTTGAAAGTTATGTTATAGGTTGCGAAGGAGAGGATGTTATACTCCAGGCAGAAGGAAGTTTTTCAAGTTATTTATGGAGCAATGGCAATACAGGATCGTTTATTACACTTAATGAAATTGAACAAAGCGGTAATTACAAACTTATAGCAATTGATAATTATGGTTGTGAAAATGTGAGTGATTATATTTCAGTTGAAATAATACCTTCAGCAACTATTTCTATTTCTTCAGAAGAGTTAACTTCATTTTGTCAGGGCGAAACTATAACATTGAATGCAGCACATAATGGTGAATTCGTGCAATGGAAAAAGAATGGTTTAATTATTCCCGGCGCAACAGAAAATAGTTATGTTGCAAATAAATCTTCAACGTATACATGTGTTGCAACAGGAACATGCGGTGAAATAACTTCAAACAGTATTACAATAACAGAAGATAAATTACCGAAAGCAAAAATATCATCCTACGGAATTATAACGGTTTGCCCGAATGAGAGTGTTACTCTTTCTGCATTACCCGATGATGCACTTACCTTTCAATGGTATAAAGGTGCGCATGAAATAAGCGGAGCCACAGCAGCAGAACACACAACTTCAAAAGACGGCGTATATAAATGTTTAATGACAACCATAACTACAGGTTGCAGTAAATTTTCAAACCTGATAACATTAACAAATCCATGCAGGATTGCTGAAGAAATACCTCAAACAGTTATCTATCCAAATCCGAATAACGGCATATTTTATTTTAATATGCCCGCATCAGAAAATACTTCAATCATAAAGGTCATTGATATAACAGGTAAAATAATTTTTTCATCACAA
>JACMJP010000511.1 GCA_014380545.1 Chitinophagales bacterium
CTTGGGTAAAAGGATAGGTTTTCCATAACCAGTGTAGGCCGTTTACTGTACCGCGATGTGTGCCAAGAACGCCTTTAGGAGTTCCAGTTGAGCCAGAAGTATAGATAACACAGGCGAGATAACACATGAAGATCTGTTGGGCAATGAATTTAAAAAGGGTAGAGGTTATCTATATTGTCAAAAACTTTCTTATGACGAAACTTTTTTAAATACAGTTAAAAGAAAAATTGAATGAGCAGCTTTTCCGAATTAGTGATAATCTTTGGATTGATAAAAAACGGGTCAAAACTTCGAAATACAAATTTGGAACAATGATATTTACATAATTGCAGTTTGATGAATATAAATTAGAGGAGCTTAAATAAAGAATAATTCCAAACTTATGTGATTTGTCTCACGTTTGTCCTCCAAGTCCTAAACCCGCATAGATTGTTACTTTATAGTGCAAAACCTGTATTGGAAACAAAGGAAGATGTGGAAGAATATATTAAAGCATTGAGAGAACAGTATTTGAAAATTATAGAGGAGAAAAAACGTATTTCTTTATAATGTACCCTTTGAGGTATAAAGTTTTGTTTTCACTTGCTTTATATACCCCAAGGGGTATATAATAAACAGAACTTATAGTATTTATACCCTAGAGGGTGTAATATTGATAAAAATAATTATATTTGCACCCTAAAGGGTATAAAAATGAAACTGAGTAAGTTCATAAAAGAAAAAAGAAAATTATCGAAACTTACCCAAACTCAACTTGCAACTAAAGCGGGTATAGGGCTTAGATTTCTGCGAGAACTGGAGCAAGGCAAGGATACATTGAGGTTGGACAAAGTTAACCAGGTGCTCAAACTTTTTGGATACGAGTTGGGACCTATTGCACTCAACAGAAAAACTTTGATAGATGAGAAAAGCTGAAATTAAGTTTAATGATTATGTTGCCGGTTGGTTAACACAGGATGAAACAGGTTATCATTTTGTTTACGATACAGCCTACATTAAAATAGAAAAACCAGAACCTGTCAGCCAGACATTACCATTACAGGAAGCACCTTTTATAAGCAAAACACTTTTTCCTTTTTTTGATGGCTTAATACCGGAAGGATGGTTGTTAGATGTAGCAGAAAAAAATTGGAAATTAAATCCCCGTGACCGCATGGGGCTTTTGCTTGCATGCTGTAAAGATTGCATTGGCGCTGTAAGTGTTCATCCGTTAAAAACAAACGAAGAATGATACGCTGCTTATATTGTTATCAAATATTAAATAAGAACGAAATCGATTTTCATCCCGCCTGTAGTAAAAAAATGTTTGGGAAACCAATTCCACCACTCTTACCATATACAGAAGCCCAAATGGAAGAACTAGCTACACAGATTATTCGCAGTCAGATTACTGTAACAGGAGTTCAACCAAAACTTTCACTAGATATTGCAAAAGGTAAAAATAAAAATGACCGGGAGCGTTTTACCATCGTTGGGCTTTGGGGTGGTTACATATTAAAACCTCCAACACAGCAATATCCTCAATTACCAGAAGTAGAAGACCTCACTATGCATCTTGCAACATTAGCAAATATTAATACAGTACCACATTGCATCATTCGTTTACAAACCAGTAATCTTGCATACATCACAAAGCGTATTGACAGGAATAAAGAAAAAAAAATACATATGGAAGATATGTGTCAACTCACTGAAAGGCTTACAGAGGACAAGTATCATGGATCGTACGAACAAATAGCAAAAGCTATTTCAACATATTCTGTTAACCCAGGATTAGACATTATCAATTTTTTTGAACAAGTGTTGTTCTCTTTTCTTACCGGCAATGCCGATATGCATCTTAAAAATTTTTCACTCATCAATCAGCCGGACATAGGATATATACTTGCACAAGCTTATGATATGGTGGCAACAGCTTTAGTAAATCCGGCAGATAATGAAGAACTGGCATTAACGCTTAACGGCAGAAAACGAAAAATTAAAAAGAACGATTTCACTTCTGCTTTTACAGCTTTCAAATTAGAAGAAAAGGTTCAGCAAAATATTTTCAAAAAGTTTGAAACCGCAATTCCAAAATGGATGGAATTTATTGATATCAGTTTCCTTAGTGACGAAATGAAAATACAATACAAAGAACTCATATATAAAAAGCACGAACAATTATCTATCAATAATAATTAAAAAATCTATTATAATGATAAATACTGCACTTTAACTTCGGAATATTTTTTTTAATTCATCATCCAATTCAAAGTCGTGTTTATGATAAACATCCATAAGGGGAATCCGATCTTGAAACAATGCTTTGTCCAAAGCAAATTCCCGGTATTTATTTACGAAACCCGCAACTAACCAAAGAGTCACTGAAGCTATATCTTCCACAATTTCATGTTCTACTTTTTTTACCCAGAAATAGTCCGTACCAACTTTTCCTTTAACAAATGGAAATCTAAAGGTTTCAAACTCTCTTGGTAATATAGGTAGTGAGAGATAAAAGCTACAACTGCTATCATAATGGCTTATGTACATATCTACCTTAATACCATTTTTCTGAAACAATTCAGGTTTATTAAAATTGAGTTCAAATATCTGTTCATAGATTTTTTTGAGCCATTTTGTAACTTTTGTGGTTTCAGTATTAAAATCCGATGCAATTTTTTTTATTGCAATCTTTTCTGTTCGCTCATTATAAAAATTCTTACTAATTAGCCAGCGAAGAAAATCAGAATATGGCTGATCTGGATTTTGTTCTATCAATATTTTTGAATAAGCAGGCATTCCGCTCAAGGATTGGAATATTTCATATGTTGAAGGCTCATGGATGTATCTCGTTTTTTCTTTTGTTACTTTCATTTTTTGGTCTAAAAATTACGACAATTAAATAAAGAATAAGACTCAGATATTTGCAGCAAACTTCCTGGAGATCGCTCATAAATAAAACAATCCGGAAATCCAAAGCTTGGGGAAAGTGCTGAATAAAAACAAAAATCTTAAACTATATTTGTATTTACTTATATTTAAATTAATAGGGCCAATTATTGGGTACCATAATTTTTCTTTTATTTGCTTCTTATTTTCATAATTTGTTGTCTGATTGTTGACCAAATTGCCTAAAACATTCATGGGATAAGATTTTGTATCGGGAAATAATGGACAAACCAAACAAAGAAATATTATTAAGTCTTGTAACTGCTAAAATGCCTTTTGGTAAATATAAAAATACAGTTCTATGTGAACTTCCTGTATCTTATTTAGAGTGGTTTAAGTGGCAAGGATTCCCGAAAGGAAAATTAGGAATGCAATTGGAAACTATTTATGAAATTAAGATGAATGGTCTGGAAGATTTATTAAAGCCATTGAAAAATAAATAGAAGAAATAAAAGAACTATATCAGTTTTACTGATATAATTCTTTTAAAATATTTCTAAGGCAATGCTAAAATCGCAGCATCCAGTGCTGCTTCTGTTCCTGCACTAAGAGAAATTTCATATTCAGCGTCCGCATCAGGGTCTATCTCTAATATTTCGAAATATAAACTTTCATTAACTACAGAAACAACCACTAAATGCATTTTAGTTGCAGGAACAGAATTTGAGAAAATCCGTACTGTATTTTCATCAACTGCTGCATATTGATAGAAATCAAATGCTGCATTCTCATCATCCAATACAGCAAAAGCAACCGTATTTGTTAAATCAGTTCCATCAACACCAGATATTTCAATTGAAACATTTAATGTAGGCAGTTCGGGAAATGCATCACAATTACACCAGCCAATACTGTCAGTTAAAATAGAATATGAATTATCAAGTGAATTATAAGTAAAAAGGTCATAAACATTTGCACTGTCAATTGTTGATGAAACAGCTGTCCAGTTAATGCTTCCGTCAAGCTCAGCACCTTTATAAAATATCATCCCAGGATCAACAGCCTGTGCCGGCAGAGTTAGTGAATAATGTTTATTTTCTTTTATCAATAAAGCTTCGCCGGATTGCATAACATTAATATAATACTCACCACCAGAATTAAGTATTTTGCCACCACTCACTGGAAAGACCCCACTAAAGATCATACTTGTATTGTCGAAAATTTCTTTAAGTTCAATTTGAACATTACCACTTATGTTCATTCCATCACTATTTTTAAAAGCCTTTGCAGGAAATGTAATCACAGTTCCTGCATCTCCTGTTATAGTTCCTCCACTTTCAGCATTTATTGTAAAAAATTGTGATTGTGGTTTTTTTGCTTCCATAAATGATGGAAGATCAACAAATATTCGATGCGGTTCTTCTTTTTCTTTATTGCATGAAGTAATAATAACGGCAGTTAAAAACAATGCCGTAAGCATTTTTAATTTCATAAAAAGAATTTTTGTTTTAAAAGAATATTTTTTAATTCAGGAAGAATGCATTCATCAGCAATGATTACGCAATAAAATAAAAAATGGTTGGGTGGGATGAAAAAGTAAAATGTACAATAATGATATTATTTATAACTCATATTTCACTCCTAATTTAAAGGGAATACTTATTTCGCTTTTAAAATCATACACATCATTTGGAAATAAAGTATATCGCACTGCAATTTCACCGCCTATATAAAATTTCTTTTTCTTTCCTAAAGCATACGCAAGGTTCCATGCAGGTTCAACAGCAAAAACATAATTAGAGGTGGAAACCTGTTGCAGCACTCCGTTATAAAAATTAAGATCTAAACTTGCAAGCCAGTTATTTGTAATGTATGTAACACTTTCTTTATTTTTTGCATGATTAAAACTGGAGGGCATCAAATAAATGCGGGAAATCCCTGTTTTCAATAAAAATAAATTCGCATCATCTGGAAGTAAATATTCTACACCGAGATTATAATTAAACCCGAAGAGAAAATAATTGGAATAACTTATTTCACCGCCACTTGCAGAAAAAAAGTCAGCATCAAAAGTAGTGTTGTCAATTAGTATCCGTGAAGTATTTATTCCATAAATGGAAATATATTGTGCTGATATTTTTGTACCAGTTAAGAATAAAATACCCATGGATAGAAATAATTTGAATATCTTGCGGCTGCTTAGCATGCGCATATAACGCACAAAGTAATCGATTAATTATCATGAGTGAACAAAAAATAATAACACAATATAATTTCATGTTCTGGGTGCATGTATTTATTACATTTCTTGCATAGGTCGCACCGTTCTTAATTAACTGGATGTCGTTATGCGGTATATATTTAATAGTAATGATACAGTTTGTGGTTTTAAACGTTGCCTTATGAACGCAACACATGTATTTGATGACGAGAATGATCACACAATTTATTCAACAGTTTTTGAAAGTATTGGCATTCGGTTTAACCGCAAAACTTTAAAAAATATTGTGCGGAATTATGCGTACATCTTCCTGGGAATATTTACATTTATTCTGTAGTACAATTTTAATTTCAAGCCTGTTTTATTTTAAAAAATAGTCCCGAAGCAAATTACACTGTAAAATAAAATATCCGCCACATTTCTGCAGACGGATCTTCTTCACAAAAGAAAAATTATTCTATTATGATAGTGGAAGTAAATGAGGTCGTATTTCCAGTTACTGATATTAGGTAGGTTCCTGAAGCAATTTGGGCTGGTAACGAAATTTTTAATGGGCCTTGTGTTTCTGTATGTATATTTTCTGATAATAAATTGCCAAGTACATCGGTTAATGTGATGCGTACAATCTCGTCAGAAATACCTTCTTCAAACTGAATAAACAGTACATCATGGGCAGGATTCGGATAAATATTGAGAGAGGTATTTTCTATATCACTTAACCTTAGAAGTAATGTCAATTTTATTTTATTTGATGCAATTGAGCAGATACCTGTGGTAACAATACATTTATAATTTCCCGGCAGGGTAGTTATATATGTATTTGATCTTGGACAATATACTATCTTTTGGGCAAAACCCGTTCTCTTGGCTCTTTCCTGCTTTCCTATTTTTACATTTGACAAAGTGGCGAAAGAAAATACGATGGCAGAAAATAAAAAAACCTCAGCAGGGAAATCCAAAGCAGCAAAAAAAGGTGGGTTTATTTCTTTTTTGAAAGACGACAGAACAAAAAAAATAACCGGTATTATTTTTATATTATTTAGTTTCTTTTTATTTGTTTCCTTTTTGTCTTACATTTTCACATGGAAAACTGATCAGGATAAAATATGGCAACATCCCTGGTCGCAGGTTTTTAATGGAGATTTTATTGCGGCAAATCATCTCGGCAGGTTAGGAGCATTTGTAAGTCACCAGTTTTTTTATGTTTGGTTTGGTATTCCCAGTTTTTTTATTGCAGTGTGGTTTTTCACAGTCGGCATGAATACATTTTTTAAAAAGAAAGTATTTAATAATAAAAAACTGATTGGTCAGGGCGCTGTTATTATGCTTTGGATCAGCACTATGTTCGGGTTTTTTTTATACCGGAATCCATTTGCATGGGGTGGTGGTTTTGGAAGAGGAACGTCTCTTTACCTTGAAAATATATTTGGAAAAGTTGGCGCTGCCGCAATACTTACAGTTTTACTTGTTGTATACCTGATTGTATTTACTAAAATTGATTTTAGCTTTTTACTAAATGTATTTAAGTCAAGGCAAAAAATAATAAGCGGAAATGATACGCTCACTGAAAATGATACGATGGTTTCAGAAAAGATAAGTGAAAAAGAAAATATCGTTATACCGCCAACTTATTATTCACATGAAGAAGTAGAGCCTGCAATTAAGATGGAGTTGAAAACAGTAAAACCGCTTGCAGAAAATAAAACTGCAGCTGATGAAACTGTCACATTAGAGGTTGAGCCTCCCCCCGTAACTGAAATGTATAAAGATGATGAGATTGAATTAGACATTAACGAACCTGCAGAAGAAAAAGTTGATCTGGATGATTATTATGAAGATAACAAAAATGTAAACTTTGATCCCACACTTGATCTTTCAAATTATCAATATCCTCCGCTTGAATTACTCGAAGAATATGTAAGTGAAACAGTTTCAATAAATACAGATGAATTAGAAAGGAACAAAGATCAAATTATAGCTACATTGAATAACTATAATATTCAAATCTCTAAAATTAAAGCAACTATAGGGCCCACTGTTACACTATATGAAATAATTCCGGCAGCCGGTGTGCGCATTTCTAAAATAAAAAATTTGGAAGATGATATTGCATTAAGTCTTGCTGCACTTGGAATCAGAATTATTGCACCAATTCCCGGCAAAGGAACAATTGGAATTGAAGTTCCGAATGTAAATAAGGAAACAGTATCAATGAAAAGCCAAATTGCATCTGATAAATTTCAGCATGCAAAAATGGATCTGCCTATTTGTTTAGGGAAAACAATTTCAAGTGAAAATTATATTGCCGACCTAACCCGTATGCCGCATTTATTAATGGCAGGTGCAACAGGCCAGGGAAAATCAGTTGGAATAAATGCGATATTAATTTCATTACTCTACAAAAAACATCCATCTCAATTAAAATTTGTAATGGTTGATCCTAAAAAAGTTGAATTAAGTTTATTCAGTGCAATTGAAAAACATTTTCTTGCAAAATTACCCGGCGAAGAAGATGCGATCATGACGGATACAAAAAAAGTAGTGCATACTTTAAATGCTTTATGCATTGAAATGGATACACGATATGAATTATTAAAAAATGCACAGGTAAGAAATATTAAAGAGTACAATACAAAATTCATGAAGCGGAAATTAAATCCGAAAGAGGGCCATCAGTTTTTACCTTATATTGTTTTAGTAATTGATGAATTTGCAGATCTTATAATGACTGCAGGAAAAGAAATTGAAATGCCGATAGCAAGAATTGCACAGCTTGCGAGAGCGGTAGGTTTGCATTGCGTAATTGCAACACAACGCCCATCAGTAAATATTATCACAGGAACAATTAAAGCAAATTTTCCTGCCCGGGTTGCATTTAAAGTTGCAAGTAAAGTGGACTCCAGAACAATTTTGGATAGCAGCGGTGCGGAGCAATTAATTGGAAGGGGAGATATGTTGCTTGCAATAGGGAGTGATGTTATCAGGTTGCAGTGCCCGTTTGTTGATACGCCTGAAGTAGATAAAGTTGTTGGATTTATTGCTTCGCAGCAAGGATATAATGAAGCATTTTTATTACCTGAATTTATTGATGAAGCTGATCAGAAAGATAAAATTGAATCGTTTGCAAGCGACGAAAGAGATAGCTTATTTGAAGAAGCGGCAAGAATAATTGTACAACATCAGCAAGGCTCCACATCATTGATACAGCGCAGATTAAAACTCGGCTATAACCGGGCAGGAAGGCTCATGGACCAATTGGAAGCAGCTGGGATTGTAGGGCAAAATGCAGGCAGCAAAGCCCGTGATGTTCTGTATCATGATATGGTTGAGCTGGAACGGTATTTGCAAAACCTCACCTGATTTTTTTAATTTTGCAATCCTTTCAAACAACAACATCAATGAAAAAAATATTTTCTATCGTACTCTTCGTAATAATTGGTACATCCTTATTTGCACAATCAGATGCAAATGCTACCAAATTAATTAAAGCTGTAAGCCACAAATACAATAATTTTAAAACAATGGTTATGGATGTAACACTCACTATAGAAAACCGTGAGAGCAAAAGCAAGGAAGAGCGTAAAGGAAAGGTTATGGTAAAAGGAAATAAATTCAATGTGAATTTAGATAACCAGGTAATTATATGCGACTCAAAAAACACCTGGGTATATTTGAAAGACGCCAACGAAGTGCAGATAAATGATTTTGATCCAAAAGATGAATGGCCTACTCCCGATAAAGTTTTAAAAATTGCAGAAAAAGATTTCACCTGCTACATGGGGGAGAAAATTACTGAAGCCGGAAAAACTTTACAAAATATAGAATTAGTTCCTCTTAATAAAAATGCTAACTACAGCAAGATAAAATTATTTATTAATACAGCTGATAATTCTATTGTACGAGGTATAATGTATGATAAAAATGCAATGTTATATACTTACACTATTAATAATTTTAAAGGAAATGGCGATGTGGCAGATACAAATTTTACATTTGATAAAAGTAAATATCCCGGAGTGGAAGTGATTGATTTGAGAGAGTGAAAAGAAATTTAAGTATCCAAAAAAATGAAATATACCTTCCAAATACCCGCCCCCTTTTTTAAAATAGCATCCATAAAAGCTTACCACATCTTTTCTTAATATTGCTGATTCGAAGTACATTCCGGGAACAATTTCTTTTTTAAAGCCATAGGGAACTGGTTTATTTCCTATTAATTCTATTCCTGTATCAGAATTTTTTGTGATAACCATTGGAGGGCAACATTTTTCAAGACATTCTTTGAGTGTATTGAACATTGCAGTTTTTGCTTCAGCAGTAAGTGGCATAGTTGTAATTTAGTACACTAAATAAAAAATTCCTGCAAATGATTTATTTGCAGGAATTTTTTTAGGTCTTAGAAATAATTTTATTGAATTACTACTTTTTGCGTTTCTATAATACCATCATGATTTAGCTCAACAAAATAAATTCCTTTTGGCTGCGATTGCATATCTATTATTTCAGAAAATTCATCTGTAATTTCAAAGTCGTCTGAAACATAAATGAGTTCCCCCATCATATTTCTGACAGACACCTGCATTTTAGATAATACATTTCCTTTAAAATAAATAGTGAACATTCCGAGATTCGGATTTGGATATACATTTAATTTATCATTTTCAATAACTAACTCTTCTTCAGTTTCTTTTAATCCGCCTATAGTGCAATCATCTAATTGTGCAATAAATTCACAATTAGCAGTTGCCTTAAATCCAACATTTAATTTAATATGATTTTCAGCTTCATATAATATCTGATTTGAAGATGTTCCTGAGATCGTAGCCGTTGAATTAATATTATCACCGCTTATATAACCTTTATGTCCACTTTGTGCACCTGATAACGTTAATGCTGCGGGACAATTAACTGTAAAATAATGATCATATGTTTTCCCGTCATGTATAACTCTAACCCTGTATGTTCCTGTTGAGTAGAATAAAAGATTTTCCGTAAATGTGAATGTTACTTTTTCATAATCGGCTAAAGCAACATAATCAAAACTTTCCTGCACAACTCCTGCACTATTAAAAATATCAATATCCAAACCATCACCTACTAAAAAATCCCGCATAGAAACACCTATATATAAATTTGCACCCACATTAAAATGGTTACTAAAATTTACATTTTCATTACTTCCACTTTCATAATCTACGCAATCTTTAAATTCAGGAAGTTCATCATGCGTTGTTACCCTTATGAGCTGTGGTTCGGTATAAGGAATCTGATCTATCCACTGGCTCTCTGTAACATCATCATTACATCCTTCAGTATCAAACCAAGGTTCTATATACGTACAACCCTCGCAGGGGCGTACTTCAAAATGTAAATGGGGCCCCGATGAATTTCCTGAACTACCGAGTTTACCTAAAAATTGACCAGTTACAACTTCATCTCCATCTTCCAGCGCAGCTACGGTTCCTTCTTTTAAATGTGCATATACAGTGATGCTCCAATCATCATGACGCAAGGCAACAAAATTCCCGTAATAACCACCATTAAAATCTGCTTCGTCTCCAAGAGTATGAGTGCCACTACCGCAATTTCTATCAAAGTATCCATCTTCTATATAAATAACTTCGCCATCTGC
>JACMJP010000512.1 GCA_014380545.1 Chitinophagales bacterium
TGTTTTGCTCTTTCACCATGTCAGCAACAGAACTTTGGCGGCTGCGTTGAGTTAGTGTGTCTTTTGATGCGTTATAGTAATATTGCGATTGAATTAATTCCTGCTCAGTATCCCGGAGATCTTTCACCATTTTTACTCCGTTATTTGAATTCCAGATATAAAAAATTGCAATTACAACTAAAAAGAGAAAATAAGGAATGTTTGCAATGAGCCAGTCCTGCTGCAGATAAGGAACATTATCAAGCGATTTAATTTTTGCAGATAAATTATCGCCCTTTTGTTTTTTTTGTTCAATTGAAGAATTAATTTTTTCTTCAGAGTCTTTGGTTGTTTCTTTCATGTCCCTAATCCCGCAAGGGGACTTTGTTTATTCGTGAATTGAATAATTAATCTTTCATGTTTTTACACCTACTCTCATTCTTGCACTTCTGCTTCTTGTATTTGTTTTAATCTCATTATCATCAGGTTCAATTGGTTTTTTTGTTATTATATTAAAATACTTTTCTTTATTTCCCTTTATATCTTCTTTTATTTCGCCTTCTGTATTTCCTGTTTTTAAAATATTTTTTACTATTCTGTCTTCCAGTGAATGATAACTTATCACAACTAATCTGCCGCCTGGTTTTAATACATCAATTGTTGATTGAAGCATCTCTTTCAGTGCATTCATTTCATCATTCACTTCTATTCTTATTGCCTGGAACACCTGTGCTAAATATTTATTTAATTCACCCTTCACAACTGATTTAATTATTTCTTTAAGATCACTTGTTGTATTTATTTTGATTGCTGTTCTGTTATCTGCAATTGCTTCACTCAGTTGTTTTGAATTTCTTATTTCACCATACCTGCTAAAAATTTCCTGCAATTGTTTCCGGTTGTAATTATTTATTACATCTTTCGCAGAAATTTTTTGAGCAGCATTCATTCGCATATCCAGGTCGGCATCAAACCTTGTTGAAAATCCTCTTTCTGCTTTATCAAACTGGTGGCTTGATACGCCGAGGTCCGCAAGAATTCCATCTACTTTTTGTATTGCATGGAGGCGTAGAAATTTTTTTAGGTAGCGGAAATTTTCTTCAATCAGAATAAATCGTTCATCTTCTATCTTATTTCCTGTTGCGTCTTTATCCTGATCAAATGCGAATAATTTTCCTTCTTTATTTAATCGATTTAAAATTTCTTTGCTGTGTCCTCCACCGCCAAATGTCGCATCAACATAAATTCCATTTTCATCTTTTATTAAAGCATCAATGCTCTGATGTAAAAGAACGGGTATGTGATAAGTGTTACTCATTTGGAGTTCCACCCATTACTTCTTCTGCTAATCCTGCAAAATCATCTGCATTCATTTCAATTGCTTTTTGATATGCTGCTTTATCCCATACTTCCACTTTATTTCCGAGTGAAAGCATTACAACATCTTTTTTTATTCCTGCATATTCCAATAATAATTTCGGGATGAGAATACGGTCAGTGATATCAATATTTAATTCGTTTGTTCCGCTCATAAATAAGCGAACGAAATCACGGTTCTTCTTAATGAATGTGTTTACTGAACTTACTTTTTTACTGATGATTTCCCATTGACTGACCGGATAGATATCAAGGCACTTTTCAAGCCCACGGGTAATAATGAGTTTCTGCACTTTCCCCTCTACGCCTTCAGGCATTGTTACAGAACCTAACTCCAGTTCAGTTACCTGTTTCATGAGCACTGAAGGAAGTTTTACCCTCCCTTTCGGGTCAAGCGTACATTCATATTCTCCTATAAGTCCGGGCAATGTTGTTCGTTTTTGTGGATTATGAACGTAAAAGTATTTAAATTATTCCACAAATAACCAAAATTTACCACTTTATACCACCAAATTTTTTTTCAACATTATTCCCACACCGAGAAATGAACATGGTGTGTACTATTCTGAAACTATCTTGATGAAAGGGCTACCGACATTCTTAAAGAACTTAGAATGGGTGGTTTTGAACAATAATTTGTGGGAATGAGAGAGGTTTGAGTTGCCGTATCTGTTCATTAAAAGTGATGAATGTTAATCTATCTTTCAGGATGCAGCATATTCTCCCAGCGGAACAGTTCTTTTGTGCTTAATACTTTCTCAGCTTCATTAAGAGTTTGGCTGTTCCAAATTTTTAAACGATCCATATACGATACCTCAATACTAAATACGCCAAAATCCTCTACTACTTTTCCCGTAATGAGATAACAGAATTTTCCTCTGAAGGGGTATTTTTTTGCAATGGGTGGAAAATGAATTGTATCAATCCACTCCCCTTTTTCATCAATAAAAGTTCCGAAATACATGCGTTCACCACGAATGGTTGATGTAGGTTTTACTGTAACATAATATCCGATAACATTAATAACCTCGCCTTTATGTGCAGGAATATCTTTCGCATAGATGCATTGTATTGAATTAATCCTTGTATCATCAATTAATTTGAATGGTGATTGTAATGTGTAACCCAGAATTTTCATTTCATCCCACATATCCTCTTTTTCGCTTGTGTGTAATTCAGGAAATTGATAATTCAGAGATTGGTTATTTTTAAATAATTGCGGAAGTGGATTTGATTTTTTTGTTTTGTTCAATCTTTGATATGTTTCAATTAGCAACTTTTGTTTTGTAATTCCTGAAAAACGAAAAGCATTGAGTGTAATTAATATTTCAATTTGTTCAAGGCTTATCGCAACACGATTTAAAAAATCATTAAAACTTTCAAATAATCCATTTTTTATTCTTTCATCTAATATATGTTCAACTGTTTTCTGTTCTAAACTTTTTACATGAATAAATCCAAGATAAATAACATAACCATGAATTGTGGTTTCGTATAAACTATTATTGATACATACCGACTCAATTTTTGCTCCCAGCATTCGGGCTTCATGAATATATAATTCGGTGCTGTAAAAACCACCGAAATTATTGATAACACCTACCATAAATTCAAGTGGGTAATATGTTTTTAAATATAAGCTCTGATAACTTTCTACAGCATACGAAGCGGAATGTCCCTTTGCAAAAGAATATCCCGCAAAACTTTCTATCTGATGCCAAACATCTTTAGTTAATTCTTCACTATGCCCTACTTCGTTGCAATTAGAAAAATATTTTCCCTTTATTTTTTCAAATTCCTCCTTTGATCTGTACTTGCCACTCATTCCTCTTCTTAAAACATCCGCTTCGCCTAAAGTTAGTTTTGCGAAATAATGCGCTACTTTAATTACATCTTCCTGATACACCATTACGCCATATGTATCGGGCATAATTTCTCCCATTACTTTATGAATATTTTTTCTTTGTTCGGGAAACCGGTGTCGCAAAATAAATTCCCGCATCATACCACTCCTTGCAACACCCGGACGGATGATTGAACTGGCAGCAACAAGTGTGAGATAATTATCTACCTGCAGTTTCTTCATTAAGCCCCGCATTGCAGGAGACTCAATATAAAAACATCCGATAGCAGTTGCTTCTGCTAACTTTTTATTAAGTAAAGGATCATTTTTAAAATCATTGATACGATGAATATCTACGTCAATATTTTTATTTCTCTTTACAAGATCAACTGCTTCTTTTATATGTCCTAATCCCCGCTGACTTAAGATATCAAATTTAAACAAACTAATATCTTCTGCCACATACATATCTATTTGCGAAGTTGAAAATCCTTTTGGAGGGAGATGTGTTGATGTGTAGTAATAAATAGGTTTATCGGAAATTAAAATGCCACCCGCATGAATACTTAAATGATTTGGAAAATCTTTTACAAGCTGACCATATTTATAAATTGATTGTGTTAATTTATCAGGAGTTTTAGTTTGAACCGATACAAGCTCTTCACCATATAAACCAACCAATGCATCAATCTCCTGTTTCGGTAAGCCAAAAGTTTTTGCTACCTCCCTTATAAATGACCTTTCTTTAAATGTAGATAATGTTGCAAGTAATGCAACATGATCCTGACCATGTTTCTTAAAAATATAATCAATTACTGCATCACGATCTCTCCACGAAAAATCAAGATCAAAATCAGGTGGTGTTTCTCTGAATAAATTAATAAATCGCTCAAAATACAAGTCAAGGTCAATGGGATCCACATCTGTAATTTGCAGACAGTATGCGATTAAACTATTTGCACCGCTGCCCCTGCCAATACAAAAAAAATCCTTTTCTTTTGCAAACCGAATAATATCCCAGTTAATTAAGAAATAAGAGACAAATCCTTTTTCAATTATTATTTCCAATTCTTTATTGATGCGGTCATGAATTTGTTTTGTGATTTTAGAGTACCTTTTTTTTACACCTTCAAAAGTGAGGTTTGTAAGCAGATCAATATCATCCTTTTCATTACCGGTGTAATACTTTTTGTTTTTGTTTTCTTTAAAATCAAAATCAAAACTGCAATTATCAATTAATTTTTGTGTGTTAGCTAATAAATATTCAAAACTATCAAAGTCGGTTTGCAGTTGGTCGTAAGTTTTTAATATTTCATGTGGTGAAGCAATATGTTCTGGCTGGAGTTTGGTGATTATTGTATTATTATCAACGGCTCTTAGTATACGATGGATATTAAATTCGGTTTTATTGGTGAAGGTTACAGAATTGAGTGCTACTAATTTATCACTATATTTTTTTAAGGGAGAAAAAGCAAGCTTTGAAAGATCACTTTTTCGCACCCCGATAAATTCATTTTCTTTCAGGTTATATTCTTTATTTGCCTGAAAGGGATAAACTATATAACTGTTTTCAAACTCCGGAGCTGTATCGGGTATATTTGTTTTTTCATTTAAATGGTGAGACAAAAATTTATTTAATTGTGCAAAACCATCATGGTTTTTTGCAATCCCGATGAATTGCTGTTCATTTTCATTTCTGAAATCAATTCCAAATTTGGGATGGACATCATATTTTTTTGCGTCTTTCAATAATTCAAAACAGCCTGAAGTATTATTAATATCTGTAAGAACAATATCCTTTATTCCCAACTGATGCGATTGTTGCAGAATTTTTTGCGGTGACAATGTTCCGTAACGAAGACTATAATATGAGTGGATATTTATATACATATAAGCTTGATGAAGCAGTTGGTAAATTATATTAACTGTTAATTCTGTTTGATGGTAAAATCTCTCCCATTATTTTCAATGAGTCTGCACCAATTAACCTAATTAGCCAATTTTTTATTTCCTATTTCTTAATTCCATTGAATGGATTGAATTCCCTGAAATCATATCCCATCCCTGAAACTCTTTGTACAGCATTTTTTCCATGTTTATTTCTAATGAAATCCATTTCCTGGTACAAACGCAATAAATTTTCTGAATCTTCCAATAAATTAATTTGATGCCCTCCAAACACAAGTCCGCTGAATTTTACACCAATCAACCTGATTAATACTCTTCTTTGATAAATCTTTTTAAATAATTCTTTTACGGTTGCAATTAAACTATGGTCAGTAGATGTATATGCTATCTTCTTTTGAATAGTATGTGTTTCAAAATCCGAATAACGAACTTTTACTGTGATGCATGATGTCAATTTATTTTCAGTACGCATTTGATATGCTAATTTTTCAGTCATGGCAGATATAATTGATCCTAATTTTTTTACATCAATAGTATCCTGATCAAATGTTTCTTCTGTTGAGATAGATTTTCTCTCGCTATAAGGTTCAATGGGTGTATTATCAATTCCGTTGGCTTTTTTCCAAATCGTTGTTCCGTTCTCTCCTAAAATGCTGGTCATAACAGGCATAGGCATTTGCTGGATGGTTTTAATTTTAATGATGCCCATTTTTTTCAGTAGCTCGGTTGTTTTTTCGCCTACCATCGGAATTTTTCGTACATGCAGTGGCGCCAAAAAAGTTTTTTCTTCTCCATAGTGGATCTGCATGCAATTATTTGGTTTCGCTTCACCTGTCGCTACCTTGGAAACTGTTTTATTTTCTGATAAACCGAATGAAATTGGTAAACCAGTTTCTTTAATAATTTTATTTCTTACATCCTGCATGTATTTAAATGTGCCGAAAAATTTTTCCATGCCCGTCATATCAATATAAAATTCGTCAACGGATGATTTTTCAAATACAGGCACATTCTCTTTAATTATATCTGTAACCATATTTGAATATTTTGAATAATGCTCATAGTCACCCCGAACAATTACTGCATGTGGACACAACATTTTTGCAGTGCGAATGGGCATGGCTGAATGAATGCCATATGCCCTTGCTTCATAACTACAGGATGCTACAACTCCCCGATCACCATTTCCTCCCACAAGCACAGGTTTATTTTTTAAGCGACTGTCTTTTAATCTTTCAACTGATACAAAAAATGTATCGAGGTCTATATGGACTAATGAATGTGAGAGCATGATATTTATTTTATTACCCGTGATTCTGAAGTATGTTGTCTTAGACACCAAATTAATTCCGCTCAATATTATCCAGCCTGTTTTTTAATACCTGAAGCTGCATGGTTAAATCACCCACTAATTTATCAAGGTCATTTTTTTTCACGGGCATGTAAGTAGATAATTTACTTTTTACATACCATAGTTCTTTTATATTATCTGCATCAACAGCTATTTCGGGATATGCATCATTATCACTCAATAAATACATTTTACCATCTGTATCAATTTTATTGATCACTCTTTTTACAAGTACATTATCATTTGTTACAACAACATGAATATATCCTTCTCTGATATCTTTATAATGATCATCACAAAATCTTGCAATTACATAATCGCCATGTTGTAAACTATCCTGCATACTATCTCCATCAATTTGAAAACAGCGAAATGTGCCGTTGCGGTAATCCGTTCCGGGTAATTTAAAAGCAGGTAATTCTTTATAAAACTCAGGCTCCAGGAATCTTGTTGGATAACCTGCGGCAGCTTTTGTATCCACCATTACAATATTTTCTTCCCCGGCATCATCCACCGTAATAACAAGGGGGCGATAAATAATTGTACCGCTGCCTTTTTCAATATCCCTTGTTGCTACTTCTTTTAATTGTTTGGAGAGGTCTCTATGCAGCAGCTCATCCAGCGAAATGTCAAATATTCTGACAATTTCCAGTAATGTCTTGTGTCCGGGATTAGCAAGATTTGCTTCAATATTGGCGACAGCTGTTCTGCCGACGCTCAACATATCAGCAAGTTCCTGCTGACTGATTTTTCTTTTACTGCGTAAGTGTTTGAGATTCTTTGCTAAATGATTCATATTCATTTGTTTTATTGGTTTATGATATGCCATGGAGGTTTCCCATAACTTATATCTGTATCCCTACAACTTATAGGGATATCCCTATGATTTATAAGGGTATCCCTACAACTTATAAGGATGTCCCTTCGGCTTATATCGGTATCCCTGCAACTTATAGGGATGTCCCTACGGCTTATAACGGTGTCCCTACAACTTATAGGGATATCCCTACAGCTTATAGCGGCGCCCCTTTAATTTATAAGAACATCCCTTCAGTTCAACCAAATTTCTCCAAAGCCATTGACTGCAGCCTTTTTCATCAACTCTTTTTCTTGTTTTACCTGCCGGTTGTTCCGGACTGTGGAAAAAGAATTTTACATGATCTATTGCTTTTGTCAAAAATAATGACTTTTTTTGTCAAAAATAATGACATTTATGGAAATTCCAAAAATTGAAGAAGAAAAATTTTTAAAAGGCAGGGGTGCCCAGATAAATCCTTTCAATCCATATCATGATAA
>JACMJP010000513.1 GCA_014380545.1 Chitinophagales bacterium
AAGATGGAACATTTTTGCCTGTGCATTGGAACCCATTTATTCTAATTCAAGAAGTTCCTGCTGAAGAAATTCGGAGGGTGAAAGACCGGTAACTCTTTTAAAATTCCTGTTGAAGGAAGTTTTAGAATTGAAACCGCATTCAAATGCAAGCGATAACATGGTGAATTGCTTATTTTCCGGCAGAGAAACAATATGCTTAAATTCTTCTATCCGAAATTGATTTACATAATCATAGAAATTTTTTTGTTCAAAGGTGTTGATCACTTGGGATAAATAATTTGAATTAAGGTTGAGTTTTTCGCCTAATTCTGCAAGAGTGAGTTCGGGATTTTTGAAAATCTTTTCCTGTTGCATCAGTTCGTTCAATTGTTTGTGTATGCTCTCTGCTGCCTGGCTGCTCAATCCGGATTTTTGGTACTTTGGTTTTTCGGTTTCTATTTTCTCATGTAGTGCTATTTTTTCAGGAATACTTTCCATGGTATTTTCTTCTGATGGAATCGGATGATTAGTATTGCGGTATAAATTTTCAGAAGTGAAAATGCCTGCCTGCTTGATTCCAAAAAAACCGATAAGAATAATATAGATAACCGCAAAAATATAAATGAGAAAATCGTTTCCAAATATCACACAAACCCAAATTGCAGCAGTCCCCCAAATTAGAAACCGCAACCAGTTGAGATTTATTTTTTCAGAATAAGAAAATTGTTCGCTGATGTTTTTTTTGTGTTTGTTGAGTAACAATAGTGAAAGCAATACATACGCAACACCTGATAGCATGATTAAAACCAGAACCGCACCTGTCAACATTTCGTAACCCTGCCCTTCATTTTTATACACAACAATCTTTTCTTCATTTGATAGTGTGAAAAATGGAATGACGAAACAATAAATAATTAAAATGGGAAGGAAATGCAGAAGGCGGATACTGGCTTTAATTCTCTTGTTTGTTAGCGCTGCTGTATATAAAAACAGGAATGGTCCATGTGCAAGGGGCAAAGGAATCTCCAATCCAAGTAAAAAAGGGAACTGCACATACTGGTTTGTATTATAGAGGTAATAAAGTATAAGATGAAATCCGGTAACTGTTAGCCATGCAGCCAAAATATTATCCGCAGTACTTCTTCCTTTTTTCCCAATTAATAATGCGACAAGAAAAAATGTAATAATTGCGCCAACTATATAAATCATCTGCTTAGTTCAATCAAATGTAAAGTTAATTAAATGAGCAAGTTAAAATCAGGCGATATAGTGGAATATGGAAATAGAAATTGTCAGTTAATTATAATTCAACTACCACTGCATCTTTTCCAACACTTAATTCATTTAATATTTTTTGAACTGCATCCATCATTGGCGGCGGTCCACATACATAAAATTTAGATTGCTTATTATCAATATATTTCTGCAAAAATTCTTTTGTAATAAACCCATGATGATACGCAGATGTTTTTTCATCTGAAAGAATATTAATAAAATTATCTTTCAGCATTTCAGAAAATTCATCTTTCAGGATAATATCATTCTCTGTTTTATTTGCGAAAATAAGTTTATTGTTTTTTATTTGCCCTTTCTTTTGCAGGGCTCTGAATATTGCAATAAAAGGAGTAACACCGGCACCACCGGCAATAAATATACCTTCACCTTTGTATTGTATTGCGCCCCATACATCATGAAGAATAAATTCATCCCCCTGTTTTAATTCAAGTAATTTATTTGTAACACCTTTATGGTCAATATATGATTTAATAGTAAACTCCAGATTATCCCACTCATTTAATCCGGTGAATGTAAATGGTCTTCGTTCATCTTTCCATCCTTCTTTATTAATAACAACCTCTGTTGCCTGCCCGCTTTCAAAAGAATAATTACCAGGTTTTTCTACGACATACCTGTTCACATTATGTGTTACAGATGATATCTCAAGAATTTTGACTACATGTTCTTCCATAATTATTTCTGTAAGATCATAATTCAGATCATCAATAAAAAGACTTTGTTAGTTTAAAAAGTTCACAGCATAATATGGATAGCGGATTAAATGATCTTATTTTATTAAAGGAATTTTATAAAAGAAAAACTCCCGTACCTTTTTATCAGCACCGGAGTTACTTCAGGTTTAGGATTGAATATTTAATAAGTAACTTTTTCCACCCACCTTTTTTCACCGCATTGAACAATTACCCAATACATTCCTTTTGCAGGTAATAGTACTTTCTCTGTAATAAAGTTATTTCCTTTTATGGAGTGATCATAAACCGGCTGACCATAAGCAGTAAAAATATGAATTGTAACTTCCTGTTCACTCTCGCCGGATGAATAAACAACATTAATAAATCCTTCGGATGGATTTGGATATACTGACACATTTGATGTAATTAAATTATTTACACTAATTACATTTGACAAAGTTGATTTTCCAACCATATCAACTTTTTTAAGACGATAATAATTAATTCCATGAGCAGGATTATTATCAGTAAATTCATATTTTATTTCATCTGTTGAATTTCCTGCAGCATTTATTTCCCCTATTTCATTAAACTGTGTTCCGTTCTCACTGTGTTCAACTGAAAAATAATTTGTATTTATTTCTGTGGCTGTTATCCAATTCAAAATATTCACAGCCTGATTCGCTGTTGCAGTAAAAGAAATTAATTCAACAGGTAATACAATTGGTTCACAATTAATCGTTGCAGTTCCTCCAAATGAAAAAGTGAAACCCTGATTGCTTGCGGAAAAATTATCTACACATAAGATATAAATCTCACCAATAATTACATTCATTTGTTCTAACCATCTGTCGCCACCCGTATCTTCTGTAACATCTGAAGCCACGGTATTTAATCCTGTGTTGCCGTCTCCTCCACTGATTGCATAAGAACATCTTACAGGATCAGCAGAAGGGGGACAACTTGATGCCGGTCCCCAAACCCCAAAGTCAAAATCATTTCCATTCACATCAGGATTGATTGTAAAAGTTAATGTACCAGATGTTTCTATTTGGAAATAATACCATGCACTTTGGTGTTCAATAGAAAGACATCCGGAGTTTGAAGCATTCAGATCATTCGTAATACCGTTACCATTACTATTATCATCAAAAGATGTGGTTGAACATAATTGGGTAGCTGTTGTACAATCATTATTTGAAGTTGAAACGGTTACAGTATCTATGTTTGCACAAAGGTTAAATGTACCTTCTCCTCCGCCAAAATCCCAAACTCTTAACCATACAGTAGATCCTGATGTAATACCCGGATATGTTATAGAGGCGTTCATACCTGCCCCTGAAGCGGCATCACAAGCTATTTCTGTTAAACCGGAACAAGTTCCTGAGTAGAGAGCCATATCAATATTTGTAAGTGTTCCTGATATTGATTCAATAATCAGGGTTCCTGATGCGGGTACTGTAAGCTCATACCATACATCGTCACCACTGTAAGAACCACAACTTGGTGTAGTTACTCCTGATGTATTTGATGCACCCAAATTTGTTTCTGACTGCATTGTGCAGGAATAGTTTACAGGAAGCACTTCTGCTGCACATGGATCATCATTGGAGGGCGGAATTATCTCGGTAACACAAATTTGAAAATCACCAGAAACATCACCTCCAAATTCCCAGAATCTGATCCATATAGTAGAGCCGGCAGTACCGGATCCGGATAAATATGGCATTGATCCGGCGCCTGTATTATCATCACATGCAATTAATGACAAGGATGAACAGGTTCCTGAATAAATTGCCATTGCGCCGTCAGTAATTGTACCTGCTAAAGTTGCTATATCAAATAATCCTGATATGGGGACAGTAAAAGAAAACCAAACATCCCCTCCGCCATAGCTTCCGCAGCCAGGTGCAATTACTCCGGATGTTGCTGTGGCATCATCATTCGAACCTGTTGTATAGCTGCATGTGGATGATACAGTTAAAGGAGTTGCTGAACAAGGATTGTCATTAGCAGGGGGTATCAATTCAGTAACACAAATTTGAAAATCACCAGAAACATCACCCCCAAATTCCCAGAACCTGATCCATATAGTAGAGCCGCCAGTACCGGATCCGGATAAATATGGCATTGATCCGGCGCCTGTATTATCATCACATGCAATTAATGAGAGGGATGAGCAGGTTCCTGAATAAATTGCCATAGCACCATCAGTAAGAGTTCCACTTAAAGCAGTAATATCATAAACTCCCGATACAGGGATTGTAAAAGAGAACCAAACATCTCCTCCACTGTATCCGCCGCAGCCAGGTCCAGTTACTCCGGATGTTGCAGTGGCAGCTTCATTCGAACCTGTGGTATAACTGCATGTGGTTGATACGGAAAGAGGTGTCGCTGAACAAGGATTATCGTTAGTGGGAGGAGTTGGTTCATAAACGCAAATATTAAATGTACCTGTACCTGAACTATATCTCCAGAAACGAATCCAATAAGTTGCCCCGGGAGATAGACCCGTTCTTGTAATCATAGGCATGAGATTGTCTGAACCGGGCGGCATATCATCATCATCACATTCAACTTCAGAAAGAGTTGAACAATCAGGACCTGAATACAATGACATTGCTCCGTCTGTTATTGTACCAATTGTTGATTTAATAGTAATATTTCCGGATCCAGGGGCCACAAAAGAAAACCATACATCCTTATTACTATAGATACTACATGATGGAGCCCCAAACCCGGTTGTATTTGTAGCGCCAGCGGAAGTGCTGCTTGTCAGGCTGCATGTAGCACCTACTGTAAGTGAAGTTGCTCCGCAAGGATCATCATTGGCAGGTTGCGCAAGAGATATTGATACAAAAAACAATAAGATTAATGTTAAGTAAATCAACTTCATGATCAATCTTCCTCCTCAGATTTTGGAAATAATTCATTATCACCATTCTTTAAAA
>JACMJP010000514.1 GCA_014380545.1 Chitinophagales bacterium
ATTTTTAACAACAGCTGATGGAATTCCTTCTGTTGCAGGAGCTGCGGAAAGCTATCAAATCAGAACACATGGTTCTGATGTATACGTTTTATTTGGTATGACAAATTCAGATCTTGTTTTATTACACAGTAATGATTACGGGAATGAAGACACATGGGAACGCACAGATATTCTTGATTTCCCTTATGACAATTTCGCCGGAACAGTTCAAACAGATATTGATGCTGATGGAATTACTGATACAATTGGTACTACAGACGGGTATTATGAAATGCTCATTACAGACGACGGAACATTACATGTGTTTGCAGGATATATGAGAATATGGAGTGATGGTTTTGGGTATTACACTTTAAACTACCGTGCATCAGGTATCTGGCATTGGAGCACGGGCATGGCAGGTGCTGAATTAATTAATACCGAACTCGATTGGGAGAGTCCTGATTGTGTTTATAGTCCTTACACAGGCATAGGCTATTATGTTTATAATTACAGAAATGCAGCAGTATCATCAGAACCCGCAGCATCATGGGATCCGGTAACCGGGAGAATTTATTTGTTATATACAATGAAACTTGAATACACAGATATTTATGATGATCCTTTAAATTTCTCTGCTGAATCATTCAGAGATATTTTCGGAATGTATAGTGATGATGGTGGTGAAACCTGGAGCAGGCAAAATAATTTAACAAACACCGCAGAAAGTGAAAGAGAAAATTTTTATTTATTTGCTTATGATAGAGTAGTGGATGGAAAAATACATGCTGTCTGGCAGGAAGATAGTTTGCCCGGACATTTTAATGAAGGTGATGTAGTACATTCAAATAACATTATGTACGAGGCATTTGATGAAGATGATTTTATTGCTCTGTTAGCAACACCTGATTTTGATTATGAAGTTGATCTGTATTATGTAACATTTACTGATATGAGTACCGGTGCTGAATGTTATAGCTGGGATTTTGGTGATGGCGGAACAAGCACACTTGCAAGCCCCGCACATACGTATGCAGGAGGTGGAGTATACACAGTTTGTTTAACTGTATATAATTCCTATGGTCCCGAAACTTATTGTCAGGATGTAAATTTAATTTCTGCGCCGGGGGTAGATTTTAGTTTTACTGGTGATCCGGCTGTTACATTTACCGATCTCAGTACGAATACCCCCACATCCTGGAGTTGGGATTTTGCAGATGGTTTTACAAGTACAGATCAAAACCCTGTGCATACATTTGAAGAAAACGGTTCCTATAATGTGTGTTTAACTGCCACCAATGCCGGCGGATCAAATACTAACTGCCACCTTGTTGGGATAAATTTTGCCACAATAGCACCCGAAGCAGATTATACTTACACTATAGTTGGTTTCACAGCTTCATTTACTGATGTGAGCACAAATACTCCTTCAACATGGAGCTGGAATTTTGATGATGGATCTGCTACAAGTACTGAACAAAACCCATCACATATTTATGCAGCAGCGGGTGAATATAATGTGTGTTTGCAGGCAGGTAATGGTGGTGGAATTGATATTACATGTAAATTATTACAGGTAGGAGTAGCAATAAATGATATTTCAAATTTCATTACTATATATCCAAACCCTGCAAAAGATTATATATTTATTGATGCAAATACAGATCTTTCAACCTCAGCAATTGAATTATATAATGCACTCGGTCAAAAAATGAATGTTGAAGTAATTATGAGTTCAGCAAATAAAATTCAAATTGATGTAAAAGATATTGCAGCAGGAAATTATAGTTTAAAAATAACCGGAAATGATTTTGAAGGAAGAAAAGGTATAGTAGTAGAATAAAAATTAAATGAATTAAAATAAAAAGTCCTGAAATTTTTTCAGGACTTTTTATTTAACCTAAAGATATTTTTTATTGAATCACCAAACTCTTTAAATACATTTTATTATCAGTGATCATTTTTATAACATACATTCCAGATGTGAAATTCTCAGTATTGATAAACTGAGCATTTGTATTATCAAAATTCTTTTCAAGAATAAGCTGACCTTTTGCATTGAGCATTTCAATTTTCATACTTCCTGAAATATTTTCATTCGGAGTAATTATAAATCCATCCTGAATAGGATTAGGATAAATTGTAAATGCATTTGAATTTTGAAGATCATAAATACTTTCAGAAAGATCAACTGTAACTGTTGCAGTTGAAGAACAACCTGCAGCATCAGTAACTGTAACTATATAATCACCGGGAGATAAATTCGTAATTGTTTCAGTTG
>JACMJP010000515.1 GCA_014380545.1 Chitinophagales bacterium
ATAGAGGTAAAGAACGTAAGTAAAAATTTTGGACAGCAAAAAGTATTAAAAGATATTTCTGCAGTATTTGAGGCAGGAAAAACAAATCTCATTATTGGCATCAGCGGATCTGGAAAAACTGTTCTGATGAAATGCATGGTTGGATTATTAATTCCGGAAGCAGGAGAAATTCTTTATCATGATAAAAATTTTTATTCTCTTGATAAAACTGAAAGAAAAAAAATTCAACGGGAAATAGGTATGTTATTTCAGGGGGCTGCTTTATTTGATTCTATGACCGTGGAAGAAAATGTGATGCTGCCATTAAACATGTTCAGCAATGAGACGAAAAAAGAAAAAATGGATCGAGTTAACTTTTGTTTGGAAAGAGTAAACCTTACAGGAGTAAATAAAAAATTTCCCGGTGAAATTAGTGGGGGGATGAAAAAAAGGGTGGGTATTGCGAGAGCTATTGTTTTAAACCCTGAATTTTTATTCTGTGATGAACCCAATTCAGGATTAGACCCTAAAACTTCCTTAATAATTGATAATTTAATTAGTGAGATCACAAAAGAATTTAATATCACGACCATTATCAACACACATGATATGAATAGTGTGATGGAAATTGGCGAAAAAATTATTTTTCTGCATGAAGGTGAGAAAGCATGGGAAGGCAGCAATAAAGAAATTATGCATGTGGAAGATGAGAATCTTACATCATTTATTTTCGCCAGTGAGTTTTTGAAAGATGCAAGGGAGAGTTTGAAGAATCGATGGATTGAAGATTCAAAGATTTGATGTTTATGAAAGAGAAAACTTGGCTTGAATTATCAAATACTCAAAAAAAAAACCATGCCCTCTTTATGAAAGCATAGAAATTATTTTCTGAAAGATTATTATCAGTTTACGATAAATTCGGAATCACTAACTCCTGTCCTATTTGAATTTTATCAGGGTCGCTTAACTGATCTTTGTTCGCCTCAAATATCTGCATGTATTTTCCCGCATCATCATAAGCAGATTTTGCTATTTTGCTAAGGGAATCGCCTGGTTGTACTTTATGGACGCCATAAATTGTAGTGTCTTCTACTTCAATTTCAGCAATTACATCTGTTGGTGCATCGCCACCGGCTTTTTTTATTTTATCCCACACAAGATCTTTCTGCATTTGATATTTTGCTTTGCCGCCAATTTTTAAAACACCATTTTCTTCTTTTACATAGCCTTCTGCCATTTCAAGTTCTGCACCTTTATCAAGGGCATCTTTGTACTTTTCCTGTAAATTCATTTTTATTTTTTTTGATGATTAAATAATTCTGCTAATTTGGTGAAAATAAATGAATTTATTGTAAAAAGATTAATAATAATTTCTCTCAAAAAAATCTAACCCCGGCAACGTAACCAATTGATAATCCTGTGGTAACATTTGCACTTACATACTGGCTGAAAGCATTATCGTGTAATGGCACAATATCATTATCATAAATTTCAACATTTAATACAGGTCCTGCATACACACTAATGAATTTATTTAATTTATATCCTGGTGTAATTCGTAATTGATTATTCATGTGGAAGTCATTATAATTAAATTCAAATTTATCCTTGTGAATATTCCATGCAAGCGCATCAATGTCAACATAAAATTTATTGAAAGGAATTTCGCCGCCAATCCCCAATCCGTAACCATACGTTATTGTATCAGCAAGGGGTGAAGTTCCGAAAGCAAAAATATTATAAACAGATGGTCCGCCAATTCTTATTGCTGCATTAAAAGTGAAAAGATCATTTGTAGAAAGATCAATATCAAAAATTCCATTTCGTGAAAAACTTAATAAACCTATCGCAGCACCATTTATAGTGTCGGCTATATTTACCAAACCAATTTGGAATCCATCTATTTTTTTTGCAACATTCATGAGTCCTATTTGGGTACCCTGATGTTCATTTGCAACATTTAAAACTCCTGCAGCCTGAGCACCATTTGAAGAGGCAAGGGAAACATTTGCAACACCAGCTGCCTGAAATCCATGCATATCTTTTATAGAAACATTCATTACTCCCGCTCCCTGAAATCCATGTGTTTCTTTTATAGAAATGTTCATTACTCCAGCTCCCTGGAATCCTTCCACTCCTTTTATCGCTACATTCATTACCCCGGCTCCCTGAAACCCTTTTACACTTCCAAAGGAAACATTTGCAACTCCTGCACCCTGAAATCCATTCGTGGTTTTTGAAACATTTAATACACCCGCCCCCTGAAATCCGTTTAAGTCTCCTCCAATTATATTTGCAACCCCGGCAAACTGCCCGCCTTTTACATAACCTTTATCAATATTTAATACGCCACCAAATTCAAGGCCTTCAACAGCACCACTATATCCCTGAATAATATTAAATGAAACATTATGTTTGTATTTATAACTGTCAAGCCCGTTTGTGCTAAGCGGTGTAAAAAAAGATAATTGTGCATACCGGTTTTTATAATCAGCAGTTGTATCAACTACAATTAAATTATCCGAATCATTTGTTTCATTCTTTACTGAATCCTTATTTGATGACTTGCTTTTAAAAACTCTATCAAGAAAAGAAATTTGGGTTGAATCAGTTTTAATGTCATTTTCTGTAATTACATTTTCGTTGTGCTGCTCTTCAACTTTTTTATTTTTTTCAGGTTTATTTACATCCTTTTCTTTAATGTCTTTTTGTTTTTTCTCTTTCGTTTGTTTCTCTTCATTTATATTATTATCGGAAAGCGATTCATCTTCTTCATGCGGAGTAGTGTTATTTAAGCTTTCATCCTGTTGAGAGTCCGTAATCTCAGTGGTCTGAATATTTTCAGGCAGATCATTTTGGTTTGATGTTTCCTCTGATGAAGTTTCATTCACGATGGATCCAGTATCTGAATAAGGGATTTCATCCTGCACTATTTCATCTTCATTCTTAATATTATTTTGAGCAATTGTTTCATCATTAGAAATAATTATATCATTATTTATTTCTGCATCTTCATTGATATATTCACCTTCATTGTTATTTATACCATTTTTAATCTCAATATCAGTCTCCTTTTTAGTATCTGTTTCAGCAATCAGATCTTTCTTTTTTATTTCTACAACAGTATTTTCACTTATGTCATTTTTTATATCAATATTACCATCCCTTTCAGCCTCTGTTTCAGCAATTCGATCTTTCTTTTTTATTTCTGCATTTCCCTGTCCGGAAACTGCATTTGTGTTTTCGTACTTTTCATTTAAAGAATTGGTATTTACAGTTTGCTCATCATTAATATTTTGCACAGATGAAGATTGACGAATATTTGTATTTGTGTTTTCTTCTCCTACAGTTCTTTCTTCGGAAAGATTAATATCTGTTTCCGGCGTTTCGATATTTTTCTCTTCAATACTATTTTTATTTTCATTACCATTAACAGATTGAGCTGCACTTACATGACTATCATTTTCTGCAATTGTTACATTCTTATTTGAAACACTATTTAATGTCAATAAAACTGTAATTGCTGATCCTATTATTATTCCTCCTGAGAACATCGTCCATTTATTTTGAAAAAGTTTTTGAAAAAAATTTGGTTTTGGTACTGCAGCATACATGCCCATGAGTGCATTAAAATTTTTATGCTTATTGATAGCTGTATCACTGAGTGGTTTATATTCTATTTTAAATTTTATTTTTTGCATGGCGGTGTGATTAGACTTCAACGGTAAATGATTTTTTTATACGGTCAAGTATTCTGTGCACTTTTACTTTTGCATTATTCGCAGTAATATTTTTTATTTCCCCGATCTCTGCAAATGATCTTTTTTCAAAATATCGCATCTCTATTAATTCAAGATCCGGCGGTGGTAATTTCCTGATCGCTGCAAAAGCCTGTTCCCTTTTTTCTATATCAAATGTTTCATCATCATCACTAAGTATCTCCTGTAATCCTGTGCTATCAATACAAACCACCCGCACTTTTTTAGCATCCCTGAAATGCTGCATTATTTCATTGCCTGCAATACGATATAACCAGGAAGAAAAAGGAACACCCCGATATTCATATCTGCCGATATTTTGTAATGCTTTTAAAAACACCTGCTGCGTAATATCAGCTGACAGAGATTCATCATCTGTTCTGCGATAAATAAATAAGAACACATCTTTAAAATAGATATCGTAGAAATACCTGAATTCCTGCGGGTCCTTTTGGGCTGCATGTATGCGGCTCTTTTCTTCCATAGTTATATTACTTAACCCGCATTATTAATCTACATGAATGATCTCACCGCTACCGGATACACTTATATTTATTATCGGTGAATTTTTATAATACAAATCGCCGCTTCCACTAATGGAGCCTTCAATTTTATCCATTGCATTAATTTCCAGATCACCACTACCGCTAATTTTTACATCACTGGTAAGCACATGAAAATTAAATGTATGCATTTCACCGGAACCAGATATGTTCAAATCAAGGCTGCTTCCATAACCTGCAATAGTAACATCTCCAGATCCGGAAATATCAGCTGATAGCACAGGTGCGTTTGCTATAAGATCCATATTTCCAGAACCACTAATATCCATTGAAATATCTGAAGCAATAATTGAATCAACCGATGTGAATTCTCCTGATCCGCTAATGTCAATATCCATATCACCTGTCGTTATTTTATTTTGTGTGATCAAACTTCCAGAACCGCTTATTGCAAGTGAATTTACCACCGGCATCGTAATATAAATTTTCACCGGATCAGAATTATTGATACATCGCTCAGAAGAGATTTCAAGGTCATTGCCCGAAACATTTGTGCGAATTTGGTCTAGTACATTTTGCTGCGCTTCAATTCTTACTTCAAACTCACTTCCCTGTGTAACATAAACGGTTGCTTCAATTTCACTGGTTACACCTGTGAACCCACTCACTGAGCGCACTTCTGAAATACTTTCCCCGCTTCCATTTACGCATGGCCATTTTCCATCACGGCATGATGAGGCTGGGATAATGAGTGCTGATATCAGGGTTAATAGAACTGTAGTTTTTAATTGTTTCATTGTTTTAATTTCATATATAATGCAGAGGTACATCAAAAGTTACAGTCAGTACAAAACTTTTTTATTCCTTAACAAATACCTGCTGCCTAATTATCTTCGCATCAAAATAAAAACATGAGTGTATTAGTTGGAAAATATTCAAGAGTGATAGTACAGGGATTTACCGGAAAAGAAGGAACATTCCATGCAGAACAAATGATCGCTTACGGAACAAATGTAGTTGGCGGAGTTACACCTGATAAAGGCGGTACAAAACATTTAGATAAGCCTGTATTTAATACAGTTGAAGAATCTGTAAAAAAAGAAAATGCAAATACATCCATCATTTTTGTTCCGCCGGCATTTGCTGCAGATGCAATTATAGAAAGTGCTGATGCAGGCATTGAAGTAATTGTTTGTATCACGGAAGGAATTCCTGTCCAGGATATGGTGAAAGTGAAAAATTATCTGATCGGTAAAAAAAGCAGGTTGATCGGACCAAACTGCCCGGGAATAATTACACCCGGCGAAGCAAAAGTTGGTATTATGCCGGGATTTATTCATGTACCCGGAACGATAGGTATTGTTTCAAGAAGCGGTACGTTAACATACGAGGCTGTTGATCAGGTAACGAAGGCAGGGCTTGGACAAAGCACATGCATCGGCATTGGTGGTGATCCTGTTATTGGAACTACGACACTTGACGCAATAAAATTATTAATGGACGATCCGGGAACAGATGGAATTATTTTAATTGGCGAGATTGGCGGAAATATGGAAGCTCTTGCAGCTAACTGGATAAAAGCAAATGCAACAAAACCTGTTGTTGGATTTATTGCAGGGCAAACAGCACCAAAAGGAAGAACAATGGGTCATGCCGGAGCAATAGTTGGAGGAAAAGATGATACAGCAGCAGCAAAAATGCAAATCATGAGAGAATGTGGAATTCATGTAGTTGAATCACCCGCGGTGATTGGAGAGATGATGTTGAAAGCATTGAGAGCAGAATTAGCCAATTAGCCAATCTGTTAATCAGCCAATGAAAATATTTGGTAGTGTTTAGTAAGCGACATATTTATTTTTCGGTTACAAATCACAACGCAGTTAAAGCAGAGCCTTTGTGCGTAGAATTTCGGCAGCAACTGCCGGCATAGAAATTCTAAAGGAAAGTAATCAGCTAAAGATTATTTAATAATATGAACTAAATATTTCTTGGAGTTGCCTTCGAAATTCTTGCTTAACAAGTTGATGATTTGTCCGATAAAATAAAAAAGTCTTAATTTTTTTCGTTCTTTTTGCATTAATGCAAAAAGAACATTCAAAGAAATAAAGTAAAATGAAATATCGAAAAGAGAAAGACACCATGGGCACCATAGATGTTCCCGCAGATGTTTACTGGGGTGCACAAACACAGCGTTCTATTTTGAATTTCCCGATAGCACAGGATATTAATAAAATGCCGAGAGAAATTATTGCGGCATTCGCTTATTTAAAAAAAGCTGCTGCAATAACTAATAATCAACTTAGTGTTTTGGATAAAGAGAAATGTGATATTATTTCTAAGGTATGCGATGAAATATTGGAAGGAAAATTAAGTGATCAGTTTCCTCTCGTTGTGTGGCAAACGGGAAGCGGCACACAAAGTAATAT
>JACMJP010000516.1 GCA_014380545.1 Chitinophagales bacterium
ATGATGGAATAAACGATTTTAAATTCACTGGTAGTGTTGATACTGGATATTATGTAAGCGAAACAAATTCATCTTTCAGTATTGGTGTAAGAGGATTGTCAGAAAATTCTATTATGGGTGAATTAATTACTTTCCCGGGAGGTTATGGCAAGTCCGCTTTTGTATTAAATTATAATGATGTTATTGACCAATACCAGACATGGCAAATCGGAAATGTAGCACTTGCATTTAAAAGAAAATATGAAAGCTCATTTTTTGAGAGCGGTAATTGGCTGCATGCAGATACAAACAAATATCTCGGAGTAAGATTTATAATTGATGGTGAATTGCATTATGGATGGGTAAGGATGGATATCGCAAATGGAAATGTCTTATATAGGATAAAAGATTACGCATATAATGCAAATGCAGGTGAAGAAATTTACGCCGGGCAAACTGTATCGGTTTCGGCTGAGAACTTATATGAAAACAATGCAATAAATATTTATACTGAAGGCAATAGAATTTATATTTCTGCAAACGGGCTTAATGCAAAAAACAATGTATTAAAAATTGCAAATGCATCTGGTCAAATTATTTATAATAAAGTATTAAATGAATCGCAAACTCAGATAACCTTAGATAATGGCGCTTTTTATTTGTTATATATTATTGCAGATGATAAAATGTATCTAAGAAAAATAATTCTTTGATTCCGTTGCAAATTAAAGCAAGCAAACCTTTTAGCCTGTAACTCTTTTCACCTTCAAACTAAAATATCTTCTACCTTTGTAACGTCAAAAGAAAGTATGGCAGAAAGAAGAAGGAACCGCTGGAGCACAGTTGAAGAAAAGGATAATAAGAAAATAACCCGCAGGAGTTTTCAAACCGCATTGCGCATTTTCAGTTTCATTAAACCTTATCGTGTTGCATTTATTATTGGATTAGTTTCCCTGCTTATCTCCACTTTAATTTCTTTGAGTTTTCCTTATCTCATGGGGAAATTAATTGATACAGGTTTATCATTGAATGCAAATCCCGTTATAAATAATGCAACGGAGACAATAAATAATGCCGTAAATAATTCTTTCATCACAAATATTTTCAGCAATACAAATTATGTTGCAATTTTTCTTATCGGCTTATTATTAATGCAGGCAATTATTTCTTACTTCCGGATTTATTTTTTTGCAACAGTTACTGAAAAATCAATGGCTGATGTGCGAAGAAATTTATATGATAAATTAATTACGCTGCGTATTCCTTTTTTTGAAGAGAGAAGAGTGGGTGAATTAACAAGTCGCAGTACAAATGATGTGGACCAGTTGCAGGATATGCTCAGTATGACATTACCTGAATTTATCAGGCAGGTGCTCACAATCTTTCTTGGAATAGGGTGGCTATTTTATACTTCTCCAAAACTTACTTTTTTAATGATCTCAACTTTTCCAATTTTAGTGATTATGGGAGTTATTTACGGAAAATATATTCGCAAAATTTCCAAAGCAAGGCAGGATGCACTGGCAGATAGTAATGTGATTGTGGAAGAGACGATGCAAAATATTAATACAGTAAAAGCATTTGGTAACGAAAATTATGAAAGCAAAAGATATAGTAATAATTTACTTGCTTTAATTCAAACAGGAATTAAAGGCGCAATAGCAAGGGGAGGATTCGCAACATTTTTAATTCTGGGAATTTTCGGTGGATTTGTTTTGGTGTTATGGTATGGAGCAGTGTTATTAAAAGCCGGGGATATTTCTGCGGGTGAATTAGTTTCATTTATGATGTACACATTATTTATTGGTGGCAGCGTTGGAGGATTGGGCGATTTATATGGAAGATTACAAAAAACTGTCGGAGCAAGTGAAAGGGTTTTTGAAATATTAGATGAGGAAAGTGAATTTGATCTGCATGATAAAAAATCCGAATTAAAGGTTGAAGGGAAAATACAATTTGACAATGTGCATTTTTCTTATCCTACGAGAAAAGATGTGGCTGTTTTAAATGGAATTAGTTTCACGATTGATACAGGTGAGAAGATTGCAGTAGCCGGATATAGTGGTGCGGGAAAATCTACCATAGCACAATTGATCTTAAAATTTTATGAGCCCGTTAGCGGAAAAATTTTAATTGATGATGTTGATACAAAAAATTATGATATTAAAGACCTGCGACATAATATGGCAATTGTTCCGCAGGAAGTAATTTTATTTGGCGGAACAATAAGAGAAAATATTGCTTACGGTAAACCGGATGCAAGTGAATCTGAAATAATAGCTGCAGCAGAAAAGGCGAATGCATGGGATTTTATCGAAAATTTTCCGGAGCGATTAAATACAATTGTTGGTGAGAGAGGGATTAAATTAAGCGGTGGGCAAAAGCAGCGCATTGCAATTGCAAGAGCAATATTAAAGGACCCTGCAATTTTAATTTTGGATGAAGCAACAAGTTCATTAGACGCTGAAAGTGAAAAAGCAGTTCAGGATGCGTTGGAAGTTTTAATGCAAAACAGAACGACAATTATTATTGCACATCGTCTGTCGACAATCAGAAATGTAGATACTGTTTTTGTTCTGAATGAGGGAAAGATTGTTGAGCAGGGAACGTTTGAAGAATTATCAGGAATGGAAAACGGATTGTTTAATAACTTATTGAAATTACAGTTTAGTGAAATTGGACAGGATTAAATGAAATTGAATGTTAAGTGAAGAAATAATTTTGTTCAATTTTATTTAATTTTTTAAATTTTATTTAATTCTAACTTGCATGTCTTTATTATACTTAATCATTATCGGTTCTGTTGCCGGATATGTTGGCGGCAGAATTATGAGGGGAAAGGGGTTTGGTTGGGTCGGAAATATTATCGTAGGAATTATAGGAGCTGTTCTCGGAGGATGGATATTCACACAACTTGGAATTGAGGAAGAAAATATTTTGTATGAAATAGCCTCAGCTGTTGTAGGAGCAGTTATTTTTTTAATATTTGTTGGTTTGTTTTCAAAAAAATGAGAAATG
>JACMJP010000517.1 GCA_014380545.1 Chitinophagales bacterium
AAACATTATTTATACTTTCAGTTATATTATCTAGTTCTTCTCTTTTAAACCCATCTGTGAGATTAAGTGTGGCTTCTCTAAAAATATCCCAACCTGTTTTTATGATTAATAAGCCCACTATTACAGCAGCCAGTGGATCTATCCAAGGAAATCCGAATTGTGAGGCCACAATTCCCACAGTCGTACCTATACTAACCCAAGCATCAGAAAGATTATCTTTTGCTGCAGCCATTAATCCAGAGCTATTTATTTGGATAGCGATTTTTTTATTATAACGATATACAAAATATATAGCTATAGCGCAAATAACTCCAACTACTGCAGCAGTCAAGTCAGGAGGTTGTGAATTAACGGAAATGATGTCACGAGCTGCATTGTACAAAACATTTATTCCTACTGCTATCATAATCAAGGAAGCAATAAGTGATGCAATAGTTTCTGCTCTAAAGTGACCATAAGTATGATCATCATCCGCTGGTTTTCTTGATATTTTCAAGCCAATTAAAACAGCTAATGAAGCAACTATGTCTGTTGTATTATTAAATCCATCTGCAGTTAGAGCTTTTGAGCCAGATATATATCCAACTCCAAGTTTTAATAAAGACAATGCAATATAAGCAATAATACTTATGCGAGCACCACGTTCGGCAAGCTTTAAACCATTATATTTTTCCTCCATATTTTCACTCCTCCTATATATATAATAATTATTCTTCCTCACAATTAAATAAAATTGTAAAAACATTGCAGATTTTTCTGCAGGTTTATTTTAATTGTGAAAGATGCTGCTGAAATTGTAAAATTTCTTATTTTCGTGGATCATTCACCTAAAATGGATCATTATGAAGGCCCTGAAATTAACTTCGCTTTTCTACGTATTCATGATATGCACATCTTTCGGAAAAGAAAAAAAAGCCATACAGTTTATGCCCGGCACTTATGGTATATGTAACTGCAGTTACGAAACACCATCAGCACCTCTTATTAATCTTACATTCTTTGAAAATAATGTCTTTCATTACACAGACAGATCAGATGCAGCACACCCTTTTGAGATAGAAGGAAAATGGGAAATAAAAGATAACAGGATCATACTTTCTGACTACCTGTATGATGCACCCTTTCACAGTGTATGGAAAATAGATACAGAATCCTGCATCCGCTCAAGAAGTAAAATGAACTTCAGAAGGTTATGCCTTGTGCAGCCATGCTGACATTAATATCTGCTTATTAAAAAGTTTGATATCTACGATTAAAAATAAAAATTTCATTCCGGAGTTTTTTGATTCCCTGCAATTAATAAAATTGTAAAAATTACTACATAAGTTTTTCTGCAGGTTTTATTTTATTAAAAATAATTTTAATTAAACTTTAAAAATTCACCGATATTGGTAATTGACCTGCATGTGTTGTCAGAATAGTTTTGTTGTGATAATTTATTTTTTCACAATTAAAACAAAACATTATGGGAGCAAACAAATTTATTGACGACCCTATTACAATCAAATTCAGGGATGACCTTCCAACAATTAAATTTTTGGAGGACGCTCCGCCAACATTAAAATTTTTTGATGACGGCGGCGGATGGCCCACAATAAAATTTGCGGATGATCCATCTTTAAAATTTGCAGAAGACCCTCAGCCAACTTCACGGTGGGGCGATGACCCGAACACATGGGTTGAAAACACAAACACAATGGTTGAGAACATTGACCCGGGAAGCTGGAGATTTGATCCGTCAATTATTTATTCTGCACAACCCTTTGTATTAGCTAATCCGCATCATTCAATGGACTGGACAAAAACTTTTGGCGATCCGAATGAGCCGGCAAATCAGCTTAAATACATGGAGTCGCAATTGCAAATGGTTGAACAATCATCAGCGCAAATGCAGGATCAATTAAAGCAGATAACTGAATATGGAGAAAAGTTAAAAGCAGAAATGAAAAATTTAGAATCTGCTCAGAAAAAAAGTAAATAATTTTCAATTCACAAACAAAAGCATTTATATATGATACTCATAGTCTCTCATCAAAAAGACGGTCATAACCTCGCAATACAATCTGCATTGCAGCAAATGGGTCATGAATTTGCAGAAATTGATCTGGCTAAATTTCCATCCATGTCAAGCTTAACACTTCAATATCAAACGCAGCAGTTTGAGGAAGCAACTTTGCAAATAGATGATAAAGAAATTTCATTTAATTCTGTTGGTGCAATATGGTGGCGCAGACCACAGGGTTATACATTACATCCTGATCTGAAAGGTTCGCTGGAAAGTAATTTTTCTTATAATGAATGTATTTGCGCCATAAACGGATTATGGATGCTCACGGATGCAAACTGGATAAATCATCCTGTAAATGATGAGGTGGCATCCCGCAAAGCTTACCAATTAAAAGTGGCTGCAAAAAATGGTTTATTAATTCCTAAAACATGTATAACGAATGATCCTGAACAGGCAAAACAATTTATTGAATCGCTTGGTGATGGAAATGTAATTTATAAATCATTTTCAGCAACTGAACAGGCATGGCGGGAAACAAGACAAATAAAAAAAGAAGAAATAGAAAATTTAAATGCCGTTAAATATGCACCCGTTATTTTCCAGGAATGTATTCATTCAGATATTGATCTGAGAGTAACAATTATCGGCAATCATATTTTTCCGGCTGCTATTCATTCTTTAGATACATCTTATAAATATGATTTCCGTATGAATTATCATGAAGCGAAAATTGTGCATCATGAGCTTCCGGAAAAATTGCAGGAGCAATTATTAAGTTTTATGAGAGAAATGGGTATTATATATGGTGCTGTTGATCTGCGGTTAAAACAAAACGGTGAATATATTTTTCTGGAAGTAAATACGGCAGGGCAGTGGTTGTTTATGGAAGAACCAACGGGCATGCCTATAACAAATACTTTAGCGCAAACGCTTGCGGAATACGATCATTATTTTGCCAAAAAAAATAATGCGGTTCTGGCCGGTTAAATATGTTTATCTGATTTGAAAATAAGCTCTTGTATAATGCAGGGGCTTATTTTTTTGTAACAAAGTTTATTTAATTGTGAAAGAAGACTGTCGAAACTTTCATCTTTTATTCGCTTAGTACAAAATAATGATATGCGCCCCTTCCAACTTTCTCCTTTTTAAAAACATCTTTTAATTTAGCATGTAAAAAAACAAAGAAATGTATTTTAAACCTATTAAAAAAGTGCGGGCTAAACTCAGGGCCGGAGAAAAAGTTTCAGATATGGATTGGGCAGACATTACCGGGCCTGTTAAACATGCTATGCTCACTACCTACCGGGCACATCAGAAATCAGGAGAGCTTATACAGGGTAAAATAGAAATCGATTCACATTCAGGAGAAATGAATTATGTGCTCACCTTTAACGAAAAGGGAATAAAGGTAAGGCAGCAATATTTCAGCGACAACTCCGCACATGATGACACCTTTAATGAAAGGGGTTTACAAATAAAAGGAATACATTATATGAGAGGAGAGCTTTATCAAACAAGTGAGCATTCTTATAATGATAAAGACCAAATTCTTGAAAGCAATATTACAGATAAGGAAGGAAAACCGGATCACAGGCATATTTATACATATAATGCGCAGGGAAAACACGAGGATACATTATATTTTAGAAAAGAAGAACAATTTCCATATCAAAAAACAACATTTATTTATGATGAGAATGGAAACATGCTCTCAAATACAGAATATGACGGTGAGGGAAATATAAGACATGAATCACTCATGGAATATGACGAGCGCAATTTGCGCATTGCTCACAGCACAAAATATTATTATGACCCCATGCAAAAATATAATAAGCTGGAGAAGTATAAATATAATGTACAGGGTGATTGCATACAGTATGATACATATGATGAAGAAGGAAACCTCATAAAATCCTCATCTTATAAATATGAGTACGACAGCACAGGCAAAAGAATAAATAATAACAAATGGATTGATGCTGACGATGAAGTTGCAGGTGAAACTATTGAAGTAGAAGAGGATGCACATGGCAACTGGATAAAAAAAACAAAATGGTATAATAAAATTCCGGTGAACATACAATTTCGTGAGTTCATTTATTATGGAGAAAATGATGAGCGGGAATTAATTCATCCAATATCACTTATGGAAAATGTAGAAGAAGAAACAGAAAACAGAAGCAACGCATTTGGTGAATTAAAAAAGAAGGAAGCAAAATGGATGGTGACCGAACCCGGACGTACGCCTGAAAACTTTCCTTATTTGCGTTACTACTCAAACCGTTTTAATGAAGTACCTTCTGTGGTTCAATTCAACGGGCCGCATATTGAAGCAATAACATTGTTGCAGGAATTGAAAGAGAATATGGGTGCAGAGGTAATTCATTCATACAGCACAGTATATAATAGCAACGCAGAAAGGATTCAGCGATACACACTTTTGTTTGGTGGCGCTTATGGATATATGCTGCACACTACAAATATTTATGCGCAGGATGAAAATAGATTTGAGGTTCCTGATAATATAGAAGATTCGCAGGATGGACATGTATATCTGGGCACTTTTCAATTACTGCGCCCGAGTGAAGCATCAGGAAAATGCGACTGGTATTTTGAAGAAGAATTAAAAACATATATTGAGAAATGCTCACTTTCTAAAAAACCGGATAAACCTGTTATTAATATTATCGAAGTACAAAATAATAGTTTTACGCTGAGTGAATATCCGGTGCATGATAATTTTATTATCAGGGATCTTGATGTGAATTATGGTTATGGATTTGAAAAATTTCATCTTGAGCTCATGCAAAGATTTGCCTCAGGTACAAAAGGCCTTGTTCTTTTTCATGGTCAGCCCGGAACAGGTAAAACTTATTATATCAGACATTTACTTCGCAAAATGGCAGCAGGTAAAAAAACGGTTATTTATATGCCGCCTAATATGGTTGACCATTTGGTTGATCCTGTTTTCATGACCTTTCTTACGGAAGAAATGAAACATTTTTCTGAACAGGGTCAATTTTGTGTTTTGCTTATTGAAGATGCGGAACCATTGCTTGCCAAAAGACAGGAAGGTGTGCGCATACAGGGAGTAACCAATTTGCTGAACATGAGTGATGGTATTTTAAATGATATGCTTAACCTGCAGATCATTTGCACCTTTAATGTTGACCTGCGGAAACTTGACAGTGCATTATTGCGGCCGGGAAGATTAATTGCAAGAAAAGAATTTAAGCCACTGTCTGAATTAGATGCAAATTTATTAGGTCAGAGGCTTGGTATTAAACATCATTTTATAGGTCCTGCAACCTTAGGTGAAATATATGCCAGGATAAAAAATAATAATACGCTCATTCATGATGTTGAACCGGACAGAGATGCATCAACAATTATTGATGATCTGTTGTGAGAAAGAAATAATAGCGCATGAATAAGAATTGATGCGCTTCCTCTGCATCGTCATGCTGAGCGCAGCGAAGTATCTCATGATAAGAATTGAGAATTATTTCTAATAATGAGATTCTTCACTTTATTGTATGTTTATTTTAGTTGTATAAAAGTTCAGAATGACGATAAGATTTATGTGCGGTTCTTCGAGATTATTTTTAATAAGAATTGAAAATCAGCGCAGGTAATTTTTGGCTACTTATTCATTATTTCCTTTTTTTATTTACACTTGCTTCCAGCCAGATAACCGCTTTTTTAATATAATACTCAGGATCGTTTTTATGCACAGCTATCCTTTTTTTTATTTCAGCATGTAATGCTTCCTTCTTGCAAAAATCTTCAAGCAAAACAAGAGAGAGTCTTCGCTGCCACATG
>JACMJP010000518.1 GCA_014380545.1 Chitinophagales bacterium
ATCATTTTTGATGAGAACCTGAATGAAGTTTCAAAAAGCCAAAAAGAATTTACGCAAATATTTCCACAACCCGGATGGGTTGAACACAATGCAGAAGAAATTTGGGAAACACAGTTATTTACCATTCAGGATGCAATACATCAGGCAAAAATTGATGTAAAAAATATTGCTGCAATAGGAATAACAAACCAAAGAGAAACAATTGTTGTCTGGAATAAAATTACCGGGAAACCAATTTATAATGCAATTGTATGGCAGGACAGAAGAACCGCTGACATTTGTGAGGAATTGAAATCAAAAGGTTTAGAAAATTATATTCAACAAAATACAGGACTAGTAATTGACGCTTATTTTTCAGGAACAAAAATGAAATGGATATTGGAAAATATTCCTGAAGCAAAAAAACTTGCTGATGAAAATAATTTACTCTGCGGCACAATTGATACATGGCTCATCTGGAAACTCACAAATGGAAAAGTACATGCAACAGATTATTCCAATGCATCAAGAACATTAATATATAATATTAGAAATCTTAACTGGGATGAGAAATTATTAAATGCATTAAATATTCCAAAATATATTTTACCTGAAGTAAAAAACTCTGCAGATAATTATGGAACAACAAATTTATTTGGAACAGAAATTCCTATTTGCGGAGTAGCAGGAGATCAGCAGGCTGCTTTATTCGGCCAAAAATGTTTTACAAAAGGCTCAGCAAAAAACACCTACGGTACAGGTTGTTTTATGCTCATGAATATTGGTGATGAATTTATTTCTTCTAAATCAAAGTTGCTTACAACCATTGCATGGGGAATTAATAATAAGATTGAATATGCACTGGAAGGTTCCGTATTTATTGCTGGTGCGGTAATTCAATGGTTAAGAGATCAATTACAAATTATTTCAGCAAGTGAAGACACAGAAAAAATTGCAGCGGCATTAACTGATAACGGCGGCGTTTATTTTGTCCCTGCGTTTACAGGTTTGGGAGCGCCGCATTGGGATATGTATGCAAGAGGGATTATTACGGGTTTAACAAGAGGAACAAATAAAGATCATATTGTAAGAGCTGCACTGGAAAGTATTGCCTATCAAACAAGAGATGTTTTTGAAGCGATGCAAAAAGATGCGGGAATAAAATTAGAAGAATTAAAAGTGGATGGCGGTGCTACAGCAAATAACTGGCTCATGCAATTTCAATCTGATATTCTGCAAACAAAAGTGATAAGACCAGCATATTTGGAATCAACAGCAATGGGCGCAGCAATGCTTGCAGGAATTGGTGCGGGGTTGTATAAATTGAATGTGTTTGACACAAAGAAAAAAGACAATCAAATTTATATTCCACAAATGAAAGAAACACAGAGTGATGAGTTATACGCAGCATGGAAAAATATAATCATCAGAAACTTTGGGTTTAAAAAGGAATAGCAGTAATTTGACATTCTGCCAAAATGAAAACATTATGAATAAGCAAAAGAAATTTAGTAAGAAATTGCTTCAATATAGCTCACTTGCCTCAGCTTTAATTCTTTCAACAGATATTACAGAAGCACAAACAAATTCAATTATATATGCTGATCTTGATCCGGATGAAATGTTTGTAAAAGATACTTCATGGTTCCCGGCAGAAAATTGGTGGGCCTATAGTATGGATATGGATGAAAATGGTGTAGTAGATTTCAGATTCAACGCTTCAATGAGTACCCCACATTCGACAATTTCAACTTATTGGAATTTTTCTTCTGTATCTATGGGTTTGTGGGCATCCGATTCGAACTTTATTATGGGGTCATTTGATATTGTTAACTATCCTTATGTATTAAATTATGGCGACATCATTAATACTGAAAAATCATGGCAAAATTATTTTGGGCACTTGGCATTTGTTTCCCATAAAGTTAACGTAGAGGGTGGAAATTGGCTTGATGCAGATACTAATAAATATGTTGGCTTAAAATTTTTAATTGGAAGTGAATATCATTATGGCTGGGCAAGGCTTGATGTAGCCTATGATGGAATATTTATTAAAGTGAAAGATTATGCCTACAATACAATTGCAGGCGAAGGATTATTTGCAGGGCAGTTGACATCAGTTTCTGCTGAAGATATAAGCGAAAACGCAACAATCAATATTTACACCTCAGCAAATATGATCTATGTTTCTGCACAAGGGTTGAGTACAAAAAACAATATACTAAAAATTGCAAATGCATCCGGGCAAATTATTTATAATGAAGTATTAAATGAACCACAAACTCAGATAACTTTAGATAATGGCGCTTTTTATTTGTTATATATTATTGCAGATGATAAAATGTATCTAAGAAAAATAATTCTTTGATTCCGTTGCAAATTAAAGCAAGCA
>JACMJP010000519.1 GCA_014380545.1 Chitinophagales bacterium
GCAAAATAATTATATCACCGCAACCGAAAGATATTCTCGTGCCGCTGCAAGATATACCGAAGCTTCTTTGGTTAAAAAATTGGAAGAATTAGGTATTGGACGTCCTTCAACTTATGCACCTACTATTTCTACAATTATCAATAGAAATTATGTTGAGAAAGGTAATCTAGAAGGTCAGGAGAGAAATTATACACAACTTACTTTGCAATCTGGTAAAGTAGGAGAGAAGTTGCTTAAAGAAAATACGGGCTCAGATAAAGGAAAATTAGTTCCTACTGATATTGGTACAATTGTTACGGATTTCTTAGTTAAGAATTTTGGTAATATTTTGGATTATAATTTTACAGCAAAAGTTGAACAAGATTTTGATGAAATTGCTGAAGGGAATATAGAATGGACAAAAATGATGCAAGAGTTCTATGATCAATTTCATCCAACGGTGAAAGATGTAGAAGCAAATGCGGATAGAGAAAGTGTAGAAAGGATTTTAGGAATAGATCCTGTTTCCGGAAAACCAGTTTCTGTTCGTTTAGGGAAGTTTGGACCGATGGCTCAGATTGGTGCTGCAGATGATGAAGAAAAGAAATTTGCAAGTTTAATGTCTGAGCAAAATATTGGAAACATTACTTTGGAAGAAACATTGAAGTTATTTTTACTCCCAAAAAATTTAGGATTATATAAAGGAGAAGAAGTTGAGGTAAGTAATGGTCGATATGGTCCTTATGTGCGTCACGGTTCTGTTTTTATTTCATTGCCAAGGGGAGAAGATCCATTGGATGTTTCTATAGTAAGAGCTCAGGAATTAATTGACGAAAAAGCAATTGCTGATGCGCCTATAGCTGTTTATAAAGGAGAAGGAGTGCAAAAAGGAACTGGTCGTTTTGGTCCATTTATAAAATGGAATGGAATATTTATAAATGTAAGCAAGAAATATAATTTTGACAATCTATCACAATCAGATGTGGAGGCATTAATTGAAGATAAATTACAAAAAAATATAGATAAGGTATTACATAATTGGACAGAAGAAGGAATATTGGTAGAGAAGGCCCGTTGGGGACGTTCGGTAATTACAAAAGGGAAAATTAAAATTGAACTGAGTAAAGATGTAGATGCTACAAAATTGACATTGTCTGAAGTTCAAGAAATGATTGCGAAGAAAACTCCAGCTAAGAAAACGCCAGCTAAAAAAGCAACAGCCACTAAAAAAACTACGGTAAAAAAAACCGTAGCTAAAAAGAAATAAAGAATGGAATTTGATTTTTTAGCACCAATAGACAATGATATTCTAAATTACATTAAAAGATTGTCTTCTCAACATTTGGGAAGTAAAATTGTTTTGCATACTGATGAACAAGTTCCTGATTTAAATAAAATTGATATTGCAATAATTGGAGTATTAGAAAATCGCGGCGAAAAAAATGCAGTTTCTAATGTTGATTTAAGTGCAATCAGAAAAGAGTTGTATGGTATGTTTCCAGGAAATTGGAAAGCAGCCATTGCCGATTTAGGGGATATTTTACCGGGTAATTCAAAAGATGACACTTATTTTGCAGTAAAAAAAATAGTAGCCAGTTTGATAAAGAGGAAAATAATTCCTATA
>JACMJP010000520.1 GCA_014380545.1 Chitinophagales bacterium
GTGTTTATAGTAAAATAAGTTTATTTTTGATGTGCATAATATTATTCATGACTTGTAAATTGATAAAATATAGTCTTTTTATTTTTTTGTTTACTCACCTTTCGCATGGATATACCCAGTCTAATATTATTACAGGACAAACAGATTCTATCAATTATATAAATATAATACCCGACATAGTTTGCTATGAAGATTCGGGCTTCATATTAAATATAAATCTGGATAGTGATGAATCACTTGAATTTGAATTTAGCGGGGGCAATTCCCATGAAACTATTAGTGGATTGCATTATGCTTCTATATGGTCCAATTGTTTAGTTGTAAATCCTGCATTTGAAATAGCAGTTGTACCCCTCAATATTACACTGACTGATACATCACATGTGTTTGGCTTTAATAATGGAGATACTATCAAATCAGATCACCCTGACTATATATGGTCTAAGTCATTTAACCTAATGAAAATACTTGTATCTTGCCATAGTGGTAGTAACTTTAGCATTTGCACAGGCTTTTGGGGAGGGGAAGAAAATTATTATTTAGCATTTAGAAGAGTATCTGAAATTGATACCTTGTATGGATGGTTAAACCTTTCATTTGATTATTATCGTTTGCAATTATACGATGTAGCTTATCAGGGAAACATTGATAGTTTATCGGTTATAAAAGACTATTTCCCTCCAATTTTTGATAAGATATTACCATTAGTCCGCCCCAATCCAGCACATGATTTCATAAACTTACTTTGGCAGGATCCTGACGGTAATTATTTTATTTATGATAGTAAGGGAGTTTTAGTAAGATCAGGACAATTGAATTCTTTAATTAATATTGAAGATTTAGAAAAGGGTATCTACATTATAACTGTAACACTTGAAGATAAAAGTTTATCTGAAAAGTTCATAAAAAATTAACTGATTTACTCTCCCACCCTATTCAATCCGGCTTTTGCCTGGCTGTCTAAACTGGTTTTGTATTCTTCGTTATCCATGTTCAGGCATATATTAAAATATATTTTTGCCTTTTCGTGGTTCTTTTCTTTTTCATAGATCAAGCCTAATTGAAGTGCTGCGCTTGCGGCGAAATAATATGTCAGCGTTTCGCCGTTTTTAATTGTTGCAGCATAAAATCCTTTTGCTTTTTCTATTCCGCCGCTTGCATGATATATCCTGGCAGCCCGGTAGGTAAATTCTGTTTTATCTTTTACATCGCTGAAACTATCCGTGCTCTTGCCTTCGAGTAATTGCAATGCATTTTTATAATATCCGCCATCAAACAATAATCTTGATTTTAATAAAATTACATTTGGCGCTTTCCCATTTTCTGCTTCATACCATGCCTGTTTATCATCATCAATAATATCCTCGCCTTTTTGTTTTATAATTTGCATGTATTCATAATACTTAGCAGTATTTCCATTTATTAAATAATACCAGGCAAGTTTCTGGTTTGCTTCTTTAATATAATTGTTTCCTTTAAAATTTTTAAGAAATCTCTCAAAATAATAATTTGCATCACTGTCAAGTTTTCTCATTTTTGCAAGACCAAGCATAAAATCAAGATAGGCATAACTTAAATAATTACTTCCTGATGGTTTATTTTGCAGAGTACTTATCGCAATATCATTTCTTCCGGTTCGCATAGCGACACTGCTTACACAAAATACATTGATCAAATTATTTTTTGTATCGAGGTCCTTTACAATATTCCATGCTGTTACATCATCTTTTTGCAAATACAAACTGAGAAATGCATAATATAAATATGTTTCCTGCGTAAAAATTAATTTATGTGTTTTACTGTATGCAATAATACTTTCCATTTCATTCAATCCCTGTTGAATTGTTCCATCCATGCCGAGTATATTTGCGCCCCATTTATATTTATCAGGAATTGCACCTACTAGGCAATGCAACATGCCAAGGCTTTTTTTATTTGCGATAAAATCAGGGAATTTTTTCTGATTTTCTTCCAGCAAACCGTATGCTTTTTTCACCTCAGTAAATGCATTCACATACTCTTCAAATTTTAATCTTGCAAAGGCCCATTGAATAAGTAATTCTGCCTGTGTATATAAATAGTACGGCGAATCATCATCACCTTTTCTTAATTGTACTAATCTTGTCTGTTGATTTTTTTCAAGTGTCTCAAATTCCTCTTCATCTTCGCTGATATAAATTGAAATGAAATCAATATAATTATCTAAAAAAAGCGGAATAAGATTTCCTGGGTTATCATTTTTTTCCTGCGCAATTAAAGTTTTTGCTTCATTAAATCGTAAGGCCTGAATAAAGTTATATGCATCTACACATCGCTTATTAAAATCAAATTGTTGTGCAATGGAAATTGTTGCAGAAAAGAAAACAGGCAATATGATCGAGAAAATCTTTTTCTTCATATTGCCTGTAAATTAATAATTATACAGTAATTAATTTATACTTCCAGTGCTTCTGCATCCACCAAAATTCGCCCGCAATGTTCACATATAACAATTTTCTTTGCCTGTTTAATTTCAGCCTGACGCTGCGGGGGGACAGTACTAAAACAGCCGCCACATGAATTTCTTTGCACAGCAACCACCGCCAGCCCATTGCGGTAGCTTTTGCGTATGCGGTTATATGAATTCAATATTCTGGCATCAAGATCTTTTTCAGCCCTTGTAGCTTTTTTTACTAATTCAACTTCTTCTTTTTCTGTTTCTTCAATAATACGGTCGAGCTCTTCTTTCTTTTTCTTTAGGTCTTTTTTCTTTGCATCAAGATCTTTTTTTGCCTGCTCCACTGCAAGTACTTTAGCCTCTTTTGCAGTTCCTGATTCCTTTATTTTCTTTTCATTCAACTCAATATCAAGCTTATTCAATTCAACCTCCTTGCTCAATGCATCAAACTCACGGCTGTTCTTCACATTGTTTTGCTGTTGCTCATATTTTTTAATATTCGCTTTTGCCTCAGTTATTGCATTTTTGCGTACAGATATCTCATTCTCCACCTCTTTGCTTTCACCTTCCAATTTTTTCATCCGGGTCTCAAGTCCAGCAATCTCATCTTCAAGGTCACTTACTTCCATGGGGAGTTCTCCCTTCAGGATAGTGATCTGATCAACTTTGGAATGAATCTTTTGGAGGTTGTAAAGTGCCTGTAAACTTTCTTTTATTGATAATTCTTTTACTGCTGCCATTTTTAAAGATATTTTACCGGGTTTGTATTTTGTCCCATTTTTATGTGAGCCGCAAAATTAGGAAATTTTTCCCGTAACCACCATGTAATGAGGTCAACAGTAAACTGTTCGCTTTCATAATGCCCGATGTCTGCAATAATAATTTTTCCGTCTGCATCAAAGAACTGGTGGTATTTAAAATCAGCGGTAATAAATATGTCGGCCCCTGCGGCAATTGCATCTTTTAATAAAAAACTACCTGAACCTCCACATACAGCCACCTTTTCAATTGGTTTATTCAGCAATGTTGTAAACCTGACAACTTCAACTTGCATGCGCAGTTTTAAAAACTGAAGGAACTCCTTTTCTTCAATTGGTCCTGCTGTATTTCCGATAATTCCCGCACCAATATTCTGATGAACATTATCAAGCGGGTAAATATCATAAGCTACTTCCTCATAAGGGTGATTTTTGATGAGCGTATTGAGCAATTGTTTTTCGAGCCATGCAGGAAAAATCATTTCTATCCTTGTTTCCGGTTCATGATGTTCCTTATTTTTTTCTCCAACATGCGGGTTTGTTGTTTCATCTCCCCTGAAAGTTCCTGCTCCTTCTAAATTAAAACTGCAATGGTCATAATTTCCGATGTGCCCTCCGCCGGCATTAAATAAAACCTCCCTTATTTGTGCTGCATTTGCATGCGGTGCAAAGGTTACTAATTTTTTTAAATGCCCTTTCCCAGGTTGCAATATTTTGCAGTTTCGTAATTCAAGTTTATCTGCAATCATTTTATTTACACCCTCATAAACATTATCAAGGTTTGTATGAATGGCATAAATTGCGATATTATTTTTTATTGCTGAAATAATTGTGCGTTCAATATAATTTGCGCCGGTAATTTTTTTTAATCCTGAAAAAATGATGGGGTGATGTGCAATAATCAGGTTGCAATTATTTTGAATTGCTTCTTCGATAATTTGTTCTGTTGAATCAAGACAAATTAAAATACCTGATAGTGTTTCGTTTTTATTTCCAACAATTAACCCTGCATTATCATAACTTTGCTGCAGGGAAGCCGGAGCAATTGTTTCGAGGAATTCAATAACTTCTGATATCTGCATAGGGCGAAGATAAGAATTTGTTAAGCCTGATAGTTTTAGATTTTAATTTCATCCTGAATTTCGCATTACAGATTTCGCATTTTATTAAATTATCTTTACGCCATGCTCAAAACTTTGCGCATCAGCAATTATGCGATAATAAATGAAGTGGAAATTGGTTTTTCTGCTGACCTTAATATCATAACCGGAGAAACCGGTGCAGGGAAATCTATTTTGCTTGGGGCGCTTAGTTTAATAACAGGAGAAAGGGCTGATTCAAAAGTGTTGTTTAATAAAGAAAAAAAATGTGTGGTGGAAGCGGTATTTGATATTAAAAATTATCATTTAGAAAGCTTTTTTTCTGCTGAAAATATAGATCATGAAACGGAGACGATCATTCGCAGGGAATTAACAGATAATGGAAAATCAAGAGCTTTTATTAATGATACACCCGTTACATTAAATGTATTACAACAACTTGCTGATAAACTCATCACAATCCATTCACAACATGAAACACTTGCATTAGGTGAGTCCAGATTTCAGTTAACTGTGATTGATGCTCTGGCCAATACTGAAAAAAATTTATCAGAATACAAAAACGATTTTTATAAATGGAAAGAAATTTCCAAACAATTAGCAGAGGCAGAAACTGCTGCAGCAAAAGCAATCACTGAAAAAGATTTTATAGAATTTCAGTTCAATGAATTGGAAAATGCGCAATTAGATAATATCAATCAGCCTGAATTAGAAAATGAATTACAGCAACTCACCCATGCTGAAGAAATAAAAAAAAATATTTTCAGCAGTGTTGAATTATTGGAAACCGCACCAGGAAATATCATTGACAATTTGCGCTCAGTTATTTTACAATTGCAATCGGTTTTAAATTACAGCAGCGACTTGCAGCAATATCCCGAAAGGCTTCGAACAACATCTATCGAATTAAAGGATATAACAAGAGATCTTTCAGCAAAAGCAGATACTATTTCAGCTGACCCGAAAAGAGCTGAGGAAATAAATCAGATATTAAGTATTGTTTTTCGCTTACAGAAAAAACATAATTTAAAAACTACTGAAGAATTAGTTGTTTTAAGAGATGCGCTTAATGAAAAATTATTTGCATTCAACTCCAGCGAAGAAACAATAGAAAAACTAAAAAAAGAAAAAAGAAAGTTATTTGTTACACTTTGTATTAAAGCGAAAAAAATATCTGATAAAAGAATTTCTGTTTTTGCTTCTTTTGAAAAACAGGTACAAAAATTATTGGATGACGTAGGAATGAAAGACGCAGCATTTATAATACAGCATACATTTGATACAGAAAAATATTTAACTGAAACAGGGGCAGATATTATTCAGTTTTTATTTTCAGCAAATAAAGGCTCCGTTCCGCAGGATATAAAAAAAGTAGCTTCAGGTGGCGAGTTATCAAGGCTTATGCTGAGCATTAAATCACTCATTGCAAAAAGCACTGCATTACCCACACTCATATTTGATGAAATTGACACGGGTGTGAGCGGTTCAGTCGCAAATAAGGTCGGCAATATTTTACATCAGTTATCAGCACAACACCAGGTAATTGCAATTACACATCTTGCACAAATTGCAAGTAAAGGAACCCATCATCTATATGTGTATAAATCATCTTCTGCTTCATCCACAAATACCCACATTAAATTATTGAATAAAGAAGAACGCCTTACGGAAATAGCAACAATGCTCAGCGGAGAAAAACCATCTCAATCTGCAATACATACAGCTAAGGAATTACTTGCAGTTTAAATTCAGTTGCAATAAACTGTGTAAATTTTCCTTCAAATATTGTTTACACACACATCCCTATAGCTACTTTTAACCATCTCATGAGTATCTTTGCCAATCTTCAAAAAACATAATAGTGAATGTATGAAAAAAATTTACAGTATACTTTCAGTCATATCCCTTTTTCTCCTCACAAATATCAGCAACGCACAAACTTCTATCTATTGGGACAGGAGCATTGGCGGCTCAAATAATGATCTAGCATATGAAATGTTGCCGACACCTGATGGTAATTATCTGCTTGTTGGAATAACAGATTCTGATGATGATGATATTTCAGTTACAAATGGCCAGCAGGATATTTGGGTTGTTAAACTGAGTGCTGACAGTACTATTCTTTGGGAAAAAACTTATGGCGGAACGGTAAATGATTATAGCAAAGCAATGATAGCCGCTGATGATGGAGGATATGTTATTGCCGGCTCTACCAATTCAAATGATGGAGATGTATCTGGTAATAACGGGGGAAGAGATGCATGGGTAATTAAAATTGACGCAGATGGAAATTTACTTTGGCAAAATGCAATGGGCGGTGATGCTGATGAAATATTAAATGGAATTATACGGACATCGGATGGAGGTTATTTATGTATTGGAAATGCATTATCATCAAATGATGATATTACAGGTAACCATGGTGTGAATGATATGTGGGTGATAAAATTAGATGCGTTTGGAGAAATAGAATGGCAAAAAAATTATGGAGGCACTGCAGGTGATTTTGGTTTTGATATAATGGAAGTAGCAGATGGTTATGTGGGAGTTGGATATACTTATTCAAATAATGTGGATGTAAGCGGACATCACAGTGATTCAACTACAGCAGATTATTGGGTTTTAAAAATTGATTTTGATGGCGATATTCTCTGGCAAAAATCACTTGGTGGTGATGCTACTGATTTTGCTACACAAATTATTGAAAGCACTGCAGGAAATTATTTAATTGGTGGAAATGCATTTTCTGATAACGGTGATGTGTCAGGACATTATGGTGCTACAACAGAAACTGATATCTGGTTAGTGGAATTAGATGCTGATGGTAATATTGTAAATGATAAAAATTTTGGCGGAACATATAGTGATGAAGTTTATGATATTAAAATTGACCTTGATGGCGGATATATTCTTGCAGGAAATTCTGAATCTGATGATCTTGATGTAAATGATCATCATGGAAGCACAAGCTCACCCGATGTATATATTTTAAAAATTACGGACAGTTATGATTTTGTTTGGTCAAGGAGTTATGGTGGAATTAATGATGATCTTTCAAGATCCATTTATCCTTACGGAGAAAATTATTACATAGTAGCAGCATATACAAAATCTATAAGCGGTGATATTTCCTATCATCATGGTACTGGACCAAATTATGATTTCTGGATATTAAATCTTACGCCTTGTTTGCCTTCTATTTTTTCTGATCCTGAAGATATTTCAGCATGCGAAGGCGAATCAATTCTATTAGTTGCTGATGGCGATGTAGGAACTTATACATACGACTGGCATTTTGAAGATACCGTAATTACAACTATCACACAGGAATTAATTATTGATCCTGTTTTTTCATTCTATGCAGGAGAATATTATATTGTTATTAATGGTGAATGCGGTAGCGATACTTCAGCTATAGCAATTCTAACAGTTGATGAATCTGTTTCTGCTGATATTTCACCTGAAGGCCCGGTTGATCTTTGTGCAGAAGGATCGGTTGATTTAATCACATCTCTTACAGGAGCAGAATATACTTATCAATGGTATAAAGATGGCGTTGTAATAACCGGAGCAATATCAGATTTTTATACAGTATCTGATGCCGGCGAATATTATGTTGTGGTTACATTGATAGGATCATGCTCTAATGCATCGCCAACAGTTGAAGTAATTGAAAGTATTACGGCAAGCATCACAATTATAGGCTCAACAAATATTTGCGGAACGGGTGCAGTTGATCTTTCAGCGACAACAGGCGCCGGATATAATTATCAGTGGTATAGAGATGGCTCTGAAATAACTGGTGCCACAAGTTCAATTTATACAGCTACAGAAGCCGGAACCTACTCAGTAATCATATCTACTGCATTTTGCAGTGTTTCTTCTGCAGATATAGTTATTATTGATGAAGATCCGGTTGCGGCAATAACAGCAGGCGGCAATCTTGATATTTGCGAAACAGGAAGTGTTGCTTTAAACAATACTTCTGCGGGATCAGGGTATGCATTTCAATGGTTATTTAACGGAACAGAAATACCAGAGGCCACGGGAACTTCTCTTATTGCAACTGACACGGGTTATTATGCTTTGGAAATTTCGACCGTAAGTGCATGTATTGATACATCAGAATCTTTACATGTAATAAGTTCCTGCGATGCTATAGAAAATATAAACGCATCTAATAATATTGATATTTATCCGAATCCGGGCAACGGTATTTTCACAATTTCAATCAATAATTACGATACACAGGAAACTCTATCAATGTATATTATGAATAATGCGGGCGAAATTGTTTTCGAAGAAAAAAATATATCCATCAATACATCTCATAAAAAAGACATTGATCTTGAATTTTTACCTGCAGGCATTTATACAATTAAACTTGAAAACGATATTATAACAGCAACTGAAAAATTAATTATCATTCATAAATAAAATCTTCAAAAAATACATTTAAACAAAACATGAGAAAATTAAATTTTATAGTATTTGCAGCAATAATGTGTTTTGCATTTACAACACAGGCACAACTCGGGGTAAGTTTCGAAAAAACTTTCGGGGGAACAGGTAACGATTTTGGTTTTGATATGGAACCAACCGTTTCAGGTGGTTATATTCTTGCCGGATATACGCAATCAACTGATGATGATGTTACTGAAACAATAGGCGCATTAGATTTCTGGATCGCAGAAATTGATGCAGATGAAAATATCGTCTGGGAAGAATCTTATGGCGGAAGTGAAAATGATTATTGCCGTGCAATTGAACCGGCAGGTGACGGCGGATGGATCGTTGTTGGCTCAACTCTTTCATCAGACGGGGATATAACTGACAACAGCGGAAATAAAGATGGCTGGGTGATTAAGATCAATAGTACCGGCGGACTTGAATGGCAAAATACTTTTGGCGGTGAAGCTGAAGACCAGTTAAATAATGTTGTTGCA
>JACMJP010000521.1 GCA_014380545.1 Chitinophagales bacterium
CTAAATCTTGATATTCTTGTGTTGCCTGAGTTATTTGTGTAGTTTACATAAAAATATCCGTTGCTTGCATAATCCGGATGAAATGCTAAACCGAGCAAACCCTGTTCGCTGCCACTTGATCCTACTCTTGGATCTATGTTCATAAATGTTGTTATTGTTCCGTCGGCATGTAAAATTTTAATGATACCGCCTTTTTCAACAATAAATAATCTTTCATCGCCGGCATTTCTAATTGCAACAGGCTCACTAAACCCGGCTGATACTGTTTGTAATTCAATTTGCGGCTGCGAAAATAATGTGTGTGTAATAAGGATCATTGAAATAGTAAACAATGATTTTCTCATACTTTGTTTTTTAAATGATGAAATAATAATTAAACAAAAAGATGTGTGCAGAAATGTGAATAGGAATGATGAAGTGAAGATAAAACTATAATTGAGAAATAAAAAAGAATGAGAAATAATATGCTGATGTGCTAATTAAATGTGATAATATCGAAGGTGATAATAAAAAATTAATACAAAAGATAAGCTTTATTCAAATTAACTTCACTCTACTATTTTAGCTCTGACTGACGACTGCTCACTGCCCACTGCATTTCCTCACTCTGCATAATCGCTCAAATACAAGAAGGGCTCATTCAATTTTCCGTTTTTGCAGATGGTTGCTTCATATATCATTCTTGAATTCTCTTTAAATAATTCTTCCCACACCGATGCGATCAATAGTTTTCCAAATTCCTCGCTTGCACTTCTTGGTAATTCATTCGGCAGATTATCTATCGCCATAATATCAATTGCTTCAGGAATATATGGCGCAATTTCACTTTCCGTATTTACATCATAACCATACACAGGTTCATTAATAGTAGTTGAACGGATTGTTGAAGGTACCCCACCATTCACATCACAACTTACATCTGCAATTGTTTTAATTTTAAAATCTTTTCTGCGCATATCATCCTTTGTAAATAATTGCGGCGCTTTGGGGTTCCAGAAAATACAATTAATTAAAACATCGCATGTAGTAATATATTTATTAAAATCACATTCATATAAATCTGCATGTTTATGAAATTCTTCACGGTCAAATTCTCCATCCGTTATTCTATCGTATAAATCATCACTGTCGAGCACAGTAAATACAGCTTCATTGTATTCATCGTTCAGGAATTCTTCTTTTGATATTTGTTTAATTTTTATTTCCGAAAGAAAATCAATTGCCCCCTGTGCCACTCTGCCTGTTCCTGTAACAATTATTTTCACAGGTGGAATTTGCAATCCTTTGTATTGTGCTTTTAATTCATAATAATCTTTACAGTCTTTTGCTCTTTTTAAATGCTGTTCGTCAATGCGCTGAACGCATGTCCAGATGGCGTTATGCGCACCGATTATGCCCGCCCATTTTCCGAAAGCAATTACCCTGTTTCCTTTATCGTCTTTCAGGCATTCATAATCTATCATGGTAATATTTTTTTGCAGCAATGCCTTAATTAATTTTTTATTCTGCGGTTGTTTTTTAATTGTGTGCGAAAAAAATAAATATGTTTTGTTTTCAATCAGCAGGTCATAAGGCACTTCCTTTACCCCCATCAGTATATCGCAATCATGCAGGTCTTCCTGCAGGGTTATGCCCAGGTCATGAAATTCATAATCTGGAAAACATCTTCCCTTGCCCGGCTGCACCACAATTTCTGCATGTGCATATTTTTCTTTTAAATATTTTATTTGTGC
>JACMJP010000522.1 GCA_014380545.1 Chitinophagales bacterium
ATTACGGCTGGATCAGAATCGATGGAACAGTTACACCTGTGAGTATAACAATTAAAGATTATGCTTATGATGCAACACCAGATACTGAAATTGCAGTAGCCGATATGGAATCGGGTACTATAAGTACCTATTACCTGGATGCTGATGAAGATACTTATGGTGATGCGGCTTCTTTCATTGAAGTGGAAGGAGATGCACCCGAAGGATATGTCGCAGATAATACAGATTGTGATGACAGCAATGCAGCAGTCAACCCCGGAGCAACTGAAATCTGCAACACCATTGATGATGATTGCAATGAACTAATTGACGAAGGATTACTGAACACTTATTATGCAGATGCTGATGAAGATACTTATGGTGATGACGCTGCATCCACAGCGGCTTGCGATACACCCGTAGGTTATGTTGCTGATAATACAGACTGCGACGACAGCAACGCCGCAATAAATCCTGGTGCCATAGAGATCACAAACTCAGTGGACGATGATTGTGATGAACTGATAGATGAAAATGTAGCAATACAGGACATCAGCAATACCTCTGCAACAATCAACATTTACCCTGTTCCAAACAAAGGTAATTTTACTGTTACAATAAATTGCAATAATGCCACAACGCAGGAAATGTTATTAGAAATTTATAACACTGCAGGAGTGCGTTTGTATGAACACACATTTATTCCAGATGCACTTTCTACTGATAAAAATTTGCACACGGAAAACTATCCGGCCGGTGCATATATCTTAAAACTTTCCGCAGGTGATGAACTTCTTGTAAAACATTTTATAATTGAATAAACGTATAAAAAAATAATATAACAGCGCCTTCCATTTTATCAGGGAGGCGTTGTTATTTATTCTGAATCAAATTTTATTTTATAATTCCTTTTCCATTCCCTAAATCATATCGCTATTTCACCCTGAAAGACCTGCACTTTACTAAAAGGTGTTTTTTTGTTGCTCTGTTAGCAAGTACATTTATAAAAAATACTTAATGAAAAAGGATCAGATTCATGAAAACTAAAAAACTAATACAGTACTCAGCTTTAGCATCCGGATTTTTAGCAGCAGGAAATAATGCAGATGCACAAATAATTTATACTGATATCGTTCCCGATACAATTTTATTACCTCCTCATGAAGATTATCTTTTAGATTTTAACGGGGATGGAAGCAATGATCTTAAATTTCACTTACATAACGGAATTTCCGTTCCGGACTACTCTTACCAGGATGACATTTGGATTGACGCACTTGCAGAATCATTCGTTTGGATAAAACAACCATTTAATTCAGGAGAAATGATCAGTTCGGATGCCGGGGATTGGCAAACTTTATCGCACAGATATATGATTTATTTATGGTGGAATATTGTGTCTTGCGAAATAAATACAATTTATTATGATAACTGGTTAGAGACTGAAAATAAATTTATCCCCCTGCAGTTTGGAAGTGCCGGTGAAAATTATTTTGGATGGGTGAGGGTGAGCATTCCTAATAATTATGAAGATTGTGAAACATTAAAATTAATAATTCATGATTATGCTTATGAGGCAGAAGCAGGAATGCCGATTATTGCAGGAGATATGGGTTCTACAATAAGTTGCGAACCTCCAATTGTTACTTCATCAATCATTCAACCAACAGCAGTAAAATTATTCTGGGATGCAATAGATGGTGCATCTGCCTATAAAATAAAATATCGTGAATCAGGCACCACCGCATGGGCATCAGCAAATACAAACCTTACGCATAAAAAAATTCTTGGATTGGATTGCAACACCACTTACGAATATAAAATGTATTCAATTTGCGCAGACGGAACTGATACTGTTTTTTCTGCTGCATCACCAATTGCAACAGTTACAACTGCATCATGCAGAATTAGCGATACCAATACTGATGATGAAATATTAATAAATATCTATCCTAATCCTGCACAAAATATTTTATTTACTAATGTTACTGGGTTTATTTCAGATAAATTAAAAGTTGATATTTGTAATATATTTGGAGAAAATGTAAAAACAATTATAATTGAAAATACTGATGAATTGCAGTTTGATATTTCTGACTTACCAAATGGAATTTACACAATCAATATTTCAGATAATGAAAAAAGTGTTTCTGAAAAATTTGTCAAGCAATAAAAAAAATAAGCATCATGAAAACAAAAAAATTAATACAGTACTCAGCTTTGGCAGCTGGCTTTTTATCAGCGGGAAATACTGCAGATGCGCAGGTAATTTATACCGATGTTGATCCTGATACGCTGTTAACACCTTTTTACGATGACCAATATGATATTGACATGAATGCAGATGGAATAGCAGACTTCCGTTTTAAGCTGCACAGTTTTGGATGGACTATCTACGAAGGGTATGATTATATAGCCCAACTGGAAGCATTATATGATAATAAGATCGGGTATATTATTGACACTTCATTTATAGAATGTTCAAGCTGGATCCATACAGAAAAAGTAATACCTGTGCTGGAAGAGGAAGACACTATTGATGCTGTAACTAATTTTGCAGGCGGAAATATTTTATTTGCTTCTGTTTCGAACGATGATTTTCCCTGCTATGACAGTGGATACAATTTCGGTTCATGGTTGGAGAAAACAGAAAAATTTGCAGCAGTTCAACTAGAGGTTGATGCTGAAACATATTACGGATGGATACGCTTAAGCATGAATGGATGGTATGAAATTACACTGCATGATTTTGCTTATGAATCCATCGCTGGTGTACCCATAATTGCAGGAAGAACTTCAGGTACCATTGCACCTGCAACTATGCCCGCAAATAATGTTGTGCTAAGTGATATAAATAATTTTGGAGATGGCCGTGATCTGCAAATAGCATTTAATAAAGCAGAAGATGAAATAAATATAAATGCATACAGGATCTATATTACCCCATCTTATGCAACTCCATTTACAATTGACACCGCCCTTTCACTACCTGCTGATCGTTTTAGAGAAACCCCGCCAACAGGTTCTGATATTGTTTTCAATTTTGATGAAA